>JALGTS010000129.1 GCA_029821255.1 Candidatus Zipacnadia bacterium | reverse complement strand
ACGACAACAAGAGTTCGGCCGTCCGACGTGAACGCCAGGTCAAGAGATGGAGTCATGCGAAGAAGGAAGCTCTTATATCAGGCAATGTCGAGGACCTGAAGCGACTGAGTAAACATCGGTCTTGACATGTTGAGACAGCTTCGTCTGAAATCCGGCTCTGGCCGTGGGTTTGCCGAGCGGCATCTGTGGTAGAGAGTTCGGTTGGCAAACAGGAGACCACGCTGTGCGCAGACTGAAAGCGCTTATGGGGAGCATAAAACGCGAGCCGAAGGTCTATCAGCTTGTCCTCAAAGACCGGCGCACGCCACGGCTGGCCAGATGGCTGCTGGTGGTGGCGATCAGTTATGCTCTCTCGCCGATTGATATCATCCCCGATTTCATTCCGGTACTGGGCTACCTTGACGATGTCATCCTGGTCCCCGGCTTGGTTGTACTCGCGCTGAAGATAATCCCGCCCGAGGTCGTAGAGGAGTGCCGAGCACAGGTCAGGGGAATATAGTCCGAAGAATCCTCACCAATCCAGCCTCCGACAGCCGCTGAGAAAGCCACAGACCTGCACCTCATCGCCGTTAGTCTCTATCGTGATCATCCCGGCTCTTCCGGTCTGTATGAATTCGGTCGTGCCTGTTCTAAGGAGGTAAGCCTCTCGCCCTAGCTTGTGCTGGGCCGATATTATGCCCAGTTGCGGTTGGGATAGCTGAATTATCGGCACCGCCTGCTCCAAATTATGGCCGTGGTGGGGCACCTGCATAATCGTGCTGTGCAGCAAGACTCCGTGCTGGCGGCTCCAGGTAATCAACCGCTGCAGACCCGCCTCCTCCTGGTCAGCCAGCATTAGCAGCGATACATTGCCATACTGTAAGCGCAGAACTACCGAGTTATTGTTCAGATCGTCGCGGGAACCAGCAATCAGTGGGAAGCTGGGGGCCAATACTATTGCCTCTACCTTCTTCCCTAAAGCAATGCGGCCACCGGCTCGCACCGTCTGAATAGGCACCTCGTATTCATTTGCAGCCTCCTCTACGGCCTGCCATACCTTGGTACCAGGATTGAAGCCTGGCTCAAGGACTATGCCTACGGGGACTCGCTGAAGCAGCCGAGGCAGAGCGTTTCAGTGATCCGACTGGGGATGGGTGATAACCAGAGCATCAAGCTGGCGAATCCCACGCCGGGCCAGGAACGGCAGAATCACGCGGTCGGCCAGTAGTTCTCCCTGCAACTCTGGATACTGCCGGCTACCGGCATCAACCATCATCACCCGTCCGCCGGGTGCCTCAATCACTGCGCACTGGCCCTCACCAACCGCCAGGAAGGTCACTCGCAGCGGCTGCTCGCGGTCATTGACTACCACCAGCAACACTGTCAGCGCAACCGCTCCTACCAGCCCGACAACCACCCACCGCCGATCAACGCAACGCAATAATTCCACGGCATGGCGGCGCAGAGCCGGCTTCAGGAGCACCAGAACGAATCCACCCAGGCCCAGGTACCACACAATGATCACCGGCCAGGAGAAGTAAACGTTGTCAACATACGCGAGGGGCAGCCGGGCAAACAGCTCATTGCTCCACAGCATTATCTGCATAAGAATACGTGTCAGGCCGCAGAGCACCATCGTGAGTGGCCACAGCGCCGAGCCAGTGACCAGTGCAATCATCCCCAGTGGGACCACCAGCATTGAGATGGGCACAGCAATCGCGTTAGCCAGATTGGCCAGCCCGGCAAAGCCGTAGAAGTTCCGCGCGAGAATCGGCGTGACCATAATCCACGCGCCCAGCGTCGCCAGCAGCACGGTGGCAACTAAGTGAGGCCGGTGGGCGACGCCAAGCACGTCGCGGTAGCTGCGCGGAGCGTACACGGTCACCCCGATCGCGGCTGCAAAGGTGAGCTGGGCGCCGATGTCAAAGACGATGTTGGTGTCGGCGATCACCAGCACAAATATAGCCAGAGCCAGGGCATTGGCTAAATCGTAGCGCCGGCCACTGACCAGGGCGTAGATCAATACGCCAGCCATCACCAAGGACCGACTGACCGATGGTGCCAAGCCAGCAAGCAGAGCAAAACTGACCACCGCCGGGGCAATGACCAGGATGTGCCACGGATGCAGGGCCCGCTGCCGGCCGGCCGTAACCAACAGAATAATGGTAAAGACGACAAATGTGACTTGTGCGCCAGAGACGACCAGCAAATGGATAGTGCCGGTGCGCCGGAACAGATCCTGAGTCTGCTTGTCTATACCTGGCCCGGCCTGCAGACCGTAGACCATGCCCGCCATCAGGTGGGCATAGAATTCGCTGTTAACACCGGGCATAGCCTGTTCCAGGTTGGCCAGGGCGCGCTGGCGAGAAAGTTGCACCAAGTTTTTTAGCTTGAACTGCCACGGCACCGGCCCCGGGAGCTTGTGAAGCGTCTCAATGCGAGCTTGCGCCGTGATTCCCTGTCGGGCCAAATAGCGGCGCATATCAAACTGTCCTATATTTAATGCCCGAGGTGGCAAGGCCAGTTTGCATACTTGGGCTGCTATCTTGTCCCCCACCGCCACGGGTGTTTTCCACCCTGCTTGGGTCAGTGACAGCAGTCCAGTAGCTACAGAGGAGCGCCGACCTGTCTGGACAGAAAGCACCTCCACCACCAGGCGTCGCCAATGCGGGTACTCGTCTGGAATATCTACTACGCGCCCACTGATGCCTGCCGAATCAAGGGGCGTAAACGCCGATATATCACTGGCGGGGACAACAAACTGGGCTGTGTGCAGGCACAGGCCAGCCGTGAAGAAGGCGGCAACCAGCCACAGATGGCTGGGCAGGGAGCGGCGCTGGCTTATAATAAACCCGGCCGTAGCAATCAGCAGGAGAACGAGCAGCAAAATGGAGAAGCGTATGTGAAGTTGTTCAGCCAGCACCACACCGATAACCAAGCCGCCGGTCAGGCTCACCAGCGGACGGTAGCCCAGATGTTGGATGAACACACAGACTTGTTCGGCAAAAGTCGGTGCAGAAGAGATATTTTCCTCAACAGTATGAGGGCCGCTGCCCGTAGCCATAATGAGTACCTTCCACCCCTCCCGAAAAGCTGGAGAAAAGTTCGCGGCGCGGTCGGAGATTCCTCTTAGTCTTAACAGCAGGAACGATATATGGTAGAATGGAGATTGACAGTAGTGTAGCAATTAAGCACTGACCTTGCGGATGCGGATGTCTGTAAGCAATGCGTGGCATGGGAAGAGGACATCATCATAGAGGGCGTTTCTCCAGATCCGGCGATGAGGAGAGTACTCCGCGCCTGCGCATAACCGACCGGCGCATGCTGGGCTGGTTTGTGCGGCAGCTCAGCCCGCACTGGGTAAAAGTACTGGTGGGGGCAACCGCCATGGTGCTGGGCAGCCTGGCGGGTCTGGCTCCTCCCTACATCACGGGCAAGCTGATCGTGGACAGAGTAATGCGCGACCAGCAGTACCAGTTGCTTGCCCAGTATATCGGCCTGCTGATTGGCGCCTTTTTCGCCACAGCTCTGCTTAATGGTATCCGGATGAATGTCATGCACATCTTGGGGCAGCGATTTGTCTATGAATTGCGCGTAAATCTTTACAAACATCTACAGAGATTGTCCCTAAGCTACTTTGAGAGCAATGAAACTGGCGACATCATGTCCCGCGTGTCCAACGACGTCAACCGTGTTGAAGATATGGTCGTTCACGGCACTGACGAAGTCGTCTCAAATATCCTGACAGTTGTCGGTACGATAATCATCCTGATGTATATGAACTGGCGCTTGGCCCTCACCGGGCTGTGGCCGCTGCCGTTCTTCGTGGTCTCGCTGATCATATTTGCCCGTTACATTCGCCCTATCTACCGCAAGATTCGCGACGATCTGGGGGACATCAATGCGGAACTCCAGGAGAATATCGCCGGAATCAGTGTGGTAAAGGCTTTTGGTCGGGAAGACTACGAACTGGAAAGGTTCCGCAACTGGAGCCATGAATACTACCAGGCCAATGTGCGGGCCATTTGGCTGTGGACGACCTTCTTCCCGTTCATAGGTTTTCTTACCTCAATGAGCACTGTGGGAGTGCTGTGGTACGGAGCCGGTCCGGCAATTGCTGGCAATTCGGTGGCCAGCGCCGGCGAAATCATAACGTTTCTCGGCTATCTAATGCGCTTCTACCAGCCCGTTGGGGGGCTGATACGCGTCTATGATATGTTCAATAGAGCTTTGGCGGCATTGGCCCGTATCTTTCAGATATTTGACGAGGTGCCGGAAATTGAAGATGCCCCTGACGCTGTCACTCTTCAGGAAGTAGCCGGGGATGTACTACTTGATAACGTCACCTTTAAATACAAAACCGGCGAGGTAGTGCTC
>JALGTS010000128.1 GCA_029821255.1 Candidatus Zipacnadia bacterium | reverse complement strand
CGATGAGGGCGCCCAGCTTTTGCACGTGGTAGACCTGGACGGCGCGGTTAGCGGCCAGCCAGCTAATCTTGGGGCAGTTGCTGAGATTGTTGCGGCAATTGATGTCCCGGTTGAACTGGGCGGAGGATTGCGCACGTCCGACGACGTCCGCAAGGTGCTGGATATCGGCGTTCAATATGCAATTATGGGCACAGCCGCTCTGCACAATCGTGCAGAGTTAGAGGCAGCAGTAGCCCAATTCGGCGACCGGATCATAGTTGGCATTGACGCCCGCGACGGCAAAGTGGCAGTAGAGGGCTGGACCGAAGGCAGTGATGTTGAGGCTGCCCAGTTAGCCCAACAGATGGAGCAACTTGGTGTGCAGCGGCTTATCTGCACCGATATCGCCACCGATGGGATGCTCAGTGGCCCTAACGTGGTGGCGATGCGCCAGCTTTGTGCAGCGGTTGATATTCCAATAATCGCATCAGGAGGAGTAAGCAGTGTTGAGGATATCAAAGCACTGCGCGCGCTGGAACCGTTGGGCTTGCTTGGCTGCATCGTCGGCCGTGCGCTATATACCGGTGATTTAGCCCTCTCAGAGGCACTCACAGCAGCACAGTAGAAGAGACCATAACTATAAGTAAGCAACGATAGCCCATGCGATCCGAAACAGTGTGAGGTTTGGCAATAATGTATATAGACAAACTAAAATTTGATGATAGCGGTCTGATACCTGCGGTAATCTGCGATTACCAGACCAATGAAGTGCTGATGGTCGGTTATATGAACCGGCCAGCACTGGAGGAGACTGTGAAGACAGGCCGAACGACCTTTTGGAGTCGCTCGCGCCAGCGGCTATGGCGCAAAGGCGAAAGCTCTGGTCACATCCAGCAGGTGAAGTGGATCCGACTTGACTGCGATGGTGATACCCTGCTGATCGGCGTTGAGCAGCGCGTAGCGGCCTGCCACCTGGGCTATCGCAGTTGCTTCTTTCGCGAGCTGCGCGAGGGCAAGTGGGAAGTAATTGCTGAAAAGGCCTTTGACCCCCGTGAAGCCTATTCCAAGTGATTGGTCAAGCCAATGATTTGCAGGACTGACAGGTATATTGTGGTGGTTGCGGCGCTGCTTGTCACAGCGGCGGCGGGCTGGGGTCTGGATCTCTTACAGGAAGACCCCGCTCACCAGGCCCAGGGCTGGCTGGATGCCGGGATAAAGCAAGCCAAGCAAGGGAATTACGACATAGCTATTGCCAGCCTGAAAAAGGCCATACAACTTGACCCGCGGATGCAGTCAGCCTATTACAATTTGGGATTCATCTACTACCGGGCCGGCAAGCCTCAGCAGGCTGTCAACTACTATTATGAGGCACTGAAGCTGGATCCCAGCGACCTTCAGGCGCAGCGTGGTTTGGGCCTAGCCTATGCTGCTCAGAAGAAGTGGGCGCGGGCCGCTGTGGTCTTCGCTGATCTACTGCGGATGACGCCCGACGACAGTGAAGTAGCCATCCAAGGCTATCGGCCCCCTGCGGAAAGCAGTCATGCTTGCCCCAAAGAAACCATCGGCTCACCTGTACTTGGGTAGGGCACTGACACTAACCAGACAATTCAACCAGGCTGAGCAACATCTGTTACAGGCGAGGCAACTGCAACCCGACTCCGAGCAGATCAAGCTGGAGCTGCTCAATCTGTATGTCGAGTCGGGCCAGTTTCTCTCCGCCCAGCCCTTAGCCGAGGAGTTGGCCGCCAAACATCCCGACAGCGAGCAGCTCCTACAAGCACAGATCAAGATTTACGACGGGTTAGGGCTGAAGCGCGAAAAGCAGCAAGCCCAGGAGGCACTGCTAACGCATCTACCTGAGCAACAGGCCCTGGCCGCCCACGCTCAGCTCGTTGAAGAATATCTGGCAGAAGGCCGTTGCGACCAAGCGCTGCCTCACTTGAAAACCCTTTATGAAGCGCAACCTGACAATCCATCACTTATCGCAACTCTGGCACGATGTTATTTAAGAACTGGCAAGGCTGAGAAAGCTTTTGAGGTGCTGCAAGAGGGCCTGAAAGATAGCCCCGATCAACCGGAGTTGGCCACGATGCTCGGTGATCTGTATGCCAGACGCGAGCAATTGGAGGAGGCCCTAAAACTCTACCAGCAGGCCCTGGCCGCTCATCGCGACTATCTGCCGGCCCTCCAGGCTGCTATCCAGGTGAGTCAAGAGCTGGGCCGCAGTGAGCAAGCTCTGCCATGGGTACGCCGCTTGCTCGCCATAAGGCCCGCCGACTGGCAGGCGCGAATGATGTTGGCGGACCAGCTTGCCAACGCCAGACAACTTGGGCCTGCAATGTATCAACTCAACCAGATTGCCAGCCGCAGCGACGACGAAAAACTGGCTGCAGTTGCTCAGCTTAAACTGATGCAGCTCGCCCAGCAGACAAGTAACCGAGGGTATCAGGAATATTTGCAGCACCAAAACATTCCCGAGACCGAATTGGCTTCGGCAGGACTGTCCCAAAAGCCCAGTCTGCAGCAGATCACCAAGAGCCGTATAGAGGCGCTGATTGCTGAGCACCCCGAAAGTCTGGAGGCCAAGGGGCTGCTGGCCGAATATTACCTGCAAACAGGCAATCTGGAGAAGGCACAGGCAATTGCCAATGAGATTCTAAAGAAGCAGCCCGAACACGGAGAGGGCAACTACATAACAGGCCGGGTGCTCCAGCAGCAAGGTAATTGCAAACAGGCTCTCCCCTACTTGCGCAAAGCAATAGCCGCTCAACCGACGGCAGCGCCAGCGTATCAAGCTCTCATAGAATGTACGGAAGCAATTAATCGTCTGCCCTTAGCCCGTGATTTCCTGACCGCTATGTTGGCAGAGACAATAGGCTCCCCTCAGCCCGATCGGACGGCTATTCACTTGCTTGTCCTTTATCTAAACCGCATCTATGAGCAAATTGGCGGTTCCGAGCATGCAGCAGCCGAACTGATGGCCCTGTCAGATGCCTATCCTGACTCGGCGCTACTGGCTCTGGAAATCGCCCGTGTGTTAGCCAGCAACAATCAGCTCCAGAAGGCTGCCGCCTGCTACGAGCGAGCGGCCCGCTTGCCCAAGTACGGCTATGCCCTGGCCGAGGCTGCTCTCCTGCTGCTGTCCGAACACCCGCAGGATAGCTTAGCCCTGGCCAACGACTATTTGGCGCGGTTCGTACAGGACAGTAAAGCGCTGGAGCTGATCGTTGAAGTGCAGGGAAGCTCCCAGCCGTTGAGCCAGACTCGGAAGCAGGCGCTATCCAAACTGTTGAGCAGCCCGCCTCACAGCAGTGACTACGAGATGGCCAAGGTGGAGCTATGGAAACAGGCAGGGCGTCTGGTCGCAGCCGAAGCTTACTATGCAGCGGAGCTGCTCACTGATCAAGACAATTCGGCCCTGCGCGCGGCGCTGGCGTATACTCTGTGGCTGCAAGAGAGAAAGTCTGATGCCCTGACCCAACTCAGCCGGCTTCCTGCACAGGCTTCCCAGAACTCCAACCTGCGCATCTTCAGGGCAACAGTCCTGGCAGCGACAGGCGAGCGTAATCAAGCCATCCACGAGTTAGGGCAAGTGCTGGTTGACAATCCAGCAAATCTCCAGGCCAAACTAATAAGAGCTGACATACTCAGCCAGGCAGGAGAATATCAGGAAGCTCTCTGGGAATTGTGCCAGACACTGGTCTTCCATCCCGAGGCACAGCAGGCCGCAGATGCGGTAGTTGCATTGGTTCAGGAGGGCAAGCTACCGGTAAGCATAGTGCTGCAGGCGCTTGACCAGGCCCACGCTATCGCCCGCCAGCCAGCAATAGTGCGAAAGGTTGTATCCCGACTGGGCCAGATAGACAATCACGCTGCAGTGGATAAATGGTTGGCTGATCACCCCACAGTTGATGGAGGGGAATAGCTGATGGCTGCTCCCTTTGTGGCGATAGTGGGCCGGACCAATGTGGGAAAATCAACGCTGTTTAACCGCCTGGTTGGGGAAAGACTGGCCGTCGTTGATGCAATTCCCGGTGTAACCCGAGATCGGTTATATGCGGAGATAGACCTGGACGGCACCCCGATTGTGCTTATTGATACCGGTGGTCTGGCCGGTGCGGAAAGCGACCAGTTTATGACCAAAGTAAAGAAGCAAGCCGCTGCCGCCCTACAGGAAGCCGACTTATTGCTGTTTATGGTGGATGGCCGTGAAGGGTTGGTCTCGCTGGATTGGGAAGTTGCCGAGGTGGTCCGTCGCTCGGGCAAGCCCGTCATCCTGATTGCCAACAAGATGGAAAGCCCTAAGGTGGAAGCCAGCGAGTTTGCCGAACTGGGGTTTGGTATGCCTTTGCAGCTATCTGCGCTGTACGGCTACGGCTTGGACGAGGTGATTGATGCCATTCTGCACAACCTCCCTATGGCAGGAGCTGAACCGAAGCCAATAGCAGGCGAGGTTGCCATAGCGTTGGTGGGGCGGCCTAACGCGGGCAAATCCGCTATCGTTAATGCCCTACTCGGCGAAGAGCGGGTCATAGTCAGCGAACAGCCTGGAACTACCCGTGATGCAGTAGACATTGTGGTAGAATTTGCTGATGAGCATTACCGCCTGATTGACACCGCCGGACTGCGCCGTCGTGGCAAACGCAGCCGGGGTCTGGAATATTACAGCAGCCTGCGGACTCTGCGCGCCCTGCAGCGCGCCGACGTAGGGGTTGTGGTCATTGATGCCTTGGAGGGCATCACCAACCAAGATGCTCATATCATCGGCGAGGTGATGGAGTCCGGCCGGGGGTTAGTGCTGTTGGCCCATAAGTGGGACCTGGTGCAGGACTTTGCCCGTAGCCAAAACGATGTTGGCAAGGATATGGCGGAGATCGAGCAGACGCTGCGGACGGATTTTGCCCGCATGGTCGGTAACAAGCTGCGCTTTGTTGACTTTGCTGAGCTGCTCTTCACCTCAGCGGTTACCGGTGAGGGGCTTGCTGAGATTCTGCCCGCTGCCAAGCACGCGGCTGAGCAGTATGCCCGCCAGGTTGATCCAGTCAAGCTTGAGCAGGCTTTGCAGGAGGCAGTGGCAGCCCACCAACCCCCCTCCCGCAAAAACCGCCGTCTGCGCATATACAGTATTGAGCAAGTTACCACCCGGCCACCCACCTTTGTGCTGCGGGTTAATGACCCTGAACTGATGCACTTTTCTTATGAGCGCTACTTAGTCAACCAACTCCGCGAGACCTTTGATTTTGTAGGTACTCCTATCAAGCTGTTTGTGCGTGGCCGTAGGCAACAGCAAAAGAGTTGAACCCGGATGCTTGAGATTACACTCCCAATCGCACTGGTAGTGGTCGCCTACCTGATCGGTGGGATTCCCATTGGAGTGCTGGTCAGCCACAGCCGTGGCATAGATATCCGTAAGTATGGCAGCGGAAATATTGGGGCCAGCAATGTGCTCAGAACCCTGGGCGTGAAGGCAGGCATAGCTGTCTGGCTGGCTGATGTTGCCAAGGGACTGCTGCCGGTGTTATGGTCACGGCTGATGCTGGCAAGTATGGTAACTGGCCACGAGATGGAGTTATGGGTAAGCCTTGCAGCGATGGCGGCTGTGCTTGGTCACTGTTTCTCCCCTTATCTAAAGTTGGCGGGTGGACGAGGGGTTTCTACCGGCCTGGGAGCGTTACTGGCCATAGACTGGCGAGTGGGAGGGGTGGGCCTGGTCATATGGATAGTTGTAGTAGCAGTTAGCCGGTATATCTCACTGGGTTCGATCTTAGCAGCGCTCAGTGCTCCCCTGCTCTTTACACTGTATACCGATTCACCTTATTATTTGGCCCTGGGAACAACCTTAGCTATCCTAGTCATCGAGCGGCACCGACCTAACATTGGACGCCTGATGACTGGCACAG
>JALGTS010000127.1 GCA_029821255.1 Candidatus Zipacnadia bacterium | reverse complement strand
ATCTGTCGGTTCAATCCTTCCACCCAAATTGGCGTCCCGAGACATTCTCTTGCACACTACCGCACCCCATTCAGCAGACCTGGAGCAAGAGTACGGGTTAGCCTGATAAGTTCTTCATTGGCATTCCCTGGCCCGACGGACCCTTCCCGCTTGATGAAGTCTGAAACGGGGCTATTCTTCCCAAAGAAGTCTTTCAATTTGAGGGATTATCACTTCAGGCGAATGATATGTGCGCAAATAAGCTCGCACTTGCCCTGCGTAGTCCGAGCTGTTTTCACACGCTGTACGCACAGCAGTTACCAGCTCATCAAAATCCTGACAATGAAACCCCAGGTTATGCTCACAGATAACCTCATCCGGATCAAAGGTTGAAACCACCGGCCGGCCATGGCTCCACGCCTGCAGGAAGGTATTGGGAAAGCCCTCAATGGTTGAAGTGCACAGGTAAGCCGAGGCCTCGGCATAGTACTTATCTATCTGCCGAAAAGGCACAAAACCCAAGAAATCCACATTGGGCATAGTCTTGGCGCGAGCTTCAACCTCTTGATAGAGTTCTGGACTATCCTCAGCTGGCACTCCAGCCATCATAAACCGAATATTGGGCAGTGCCGCGGCCACATCCAAAAATAAGTGTGGTCGCTTCAGAGCCCGCATAGTAGCTGCCCAGAACACTTTGGGTGTTCCACCAGGCGCCACATACTCCTCTGCCTTCATTGGCCAAACATTGCGGATGAGCACCGAGTCACGACTGTGGTGCTCGTGTAGTAGTCGCTGTTGGTCGCGAGTCTGAGCCACAATGATATCGGCATGCTTGAGTCCGTAGTGAGCGAGCCATCGCTCATGAGCACGCAAGTACCAGTGACCGGGCTTATGGCAGACTGGATCCGTGATCGAGGCAAGCCACAGAATGAACTTACGATTAGCCTTCCGGCAGGCCCAAGCGAGAAGCGCGTTCTGCCATCCCACCCCCATTTGCAAATAGACGTCAGCATTGGCTTGGGCTATCAAACGCCAGTTGCCGGGTAGCGTGTGAGTAAAAAACCTTGCTATGGGCAGAGAAGCCGATGAGGTATCAACACTTAGCAGCCGCACCCCTGCAACCGTACTGGTCTCCAACTTATGGCCGTGACTCTCGAAAGCGAAGGTCACCGGCCAGCCGCGCTGGGACAATTGCCGAGCTATTTCAGCCAGTTGCAGTTCGGCCCCACCTACACGCTCACAGTCCTGCCCCAGAAGCATCTGCGGAACGGCGGAGCTGGTATGTAGAATACACAAATGAATTTTCTTAACGGACTTTTGCACTGATGGCAATCCTCTGACAGCCTCGGTACGACTGTACTCCGCTGCCAGGCTGATAGATTTACGCATAGGCAGTCTAACAGCGTATCAACTCGCCGTGGAGAGCACTTCTCTATAGACATCCTCATACTCCGCTGTCATCCTTCGCGCACTAAAGTCTCGCTCTACAGTGGTTTTAGCGTGCTCACCCATACGCTGCGCTTCCTGGGGTTTATCAATCACCCGCTTGATTGCTGCAGCCAAACTACCAGGATCAGCTGGGGGCACCAGCAGGCCATTGACACCGTCGTCAATCACATTGACTATCCCGCCTGCTGTGGTAGCCACACAGGGGAGACCCGCAGCCATAGCTTCTAACAATGCCATGGGTAATCCTTCCCACAACGAGCTCATAGCAAATACGTCGAAGGCGGGGAGCAGCCGCCGTATGTCGGGATGCAATCCTACGAAGTGAGTATTTTCGGATATGCCCAGTTCAGATGCCTGTTGCTCAAGCGCAGAACGCTGTTCCCCTTTACCCACCAGAACCAGATGGACCCCAGAACAGTCCTGCAGGAGTATACTCATTGCCTGCAGCAGATAGCCGTATCCTTTTTGGCGCGTGAGCCTTCCTATGCTACCGACGACCCGTACATGTCGCGGAATCTTCAGGTAATCTCTAGCAGCTTCGCGAGTTGGTAACGTTGCGAAGTGGTCTGTGTCTACACCGTTGCACACGATTCGAACTTTCTCCGGAGAAACCCCGATGTCACTGGTCAGAGACCGACCCACTTCGTCTGAGACTGCCACTATCCTCTGCGACCACCTTGACAGCCAGCGATTTGTCAGACGTTGATATCCCTTGTACTTAGTCGCGACATTGTGCTCAGTTACCACCACTGGTAACCGCCCCAGCAACATAGCTGCAAGCCGGCCATGTAGGCAAGCTCCGAAGATATGGGTATGCAAAAGCCTAATACCGTCCGCGCGCAATGCACGGGATAGCCTCCAAATGAGGGAGGGATCTAATTTGGGCATACGTCTTCGTACGATAGTCACAGGGGCTCCCAATGCCTGTATCTCTGCTGCCATGGGGCCGTCAGCAAAAGCATATATGTGGTGTTTAAACAACGGATCGGCGTACTTAACCAACAGTCTGACAATCTGCTCAGCACCACCACGCTCTAACCCATCAATGCACTGGCCTACACGGACCTCCTCACCTACGCGAAGCCCGTAGCCCTTACTGCTATCGGCACCCTGGAGAATACCCCTCTCATCAATTGACACAGTACTGGCTCTCCTCCCAACTATCGGTGAAACAAGCCCATCACAGTCGCGCCCTTTGCCTGAGCATCGCTTTCAATAAATATCCAGGAAGCTACCAATGCAACTCTACGGACAGCCATAATTCCCCGAATCGGACCTCCCAGCAACCCTGACATCATTAGGCACCCATTGTACGGGCAGAAAGAACATCGGGCAAGCTGCCCCCCTATGCGATCTTCCCCCGGAGCCGGCGACGCAGCGTACGCAGGTCACACGTTGTCCGGTGGCTCCTCCTGTGCTTTCTGCGGAGAATATAGTGAGTACTCTTCGGCGAGCAGACGCCAGTAGAGGGGGCAACGTTGCCGATCACGGGCCGATCGCATTCGTCGCCACATGCTGCCCAATGAAGGAACCGTTGCGAACACTGGTCGCACCAATCGGTCTAACAACCATAATTGCCACGGCGCGATGATCTGTTGGCGCTCTCGGGCGTCACTAAAGCTCGTATTCCTGGCGAATTGTCTTTTGAGCATTCGGGGCGAATATTCAAGATTGAGATACGAACAGATGCGATGGGCGGTGTGCTCCAGGTCGTCTACAACATCCCTGAAATCCAGCATTAGGCCATTCCAGTCGTACACAATCTGCTGTATCCGAGGGCGCTCCGCTGCATATCTTATGGTCTGGCTCAGAGCGAACCATTGATGAGGAATGGAAAAACGCACCCGCCTTAGGTTATCTGCTTGCACCCGCTTCCGCAGGCGCGACTTCAACACTTCCGGAAAGTCGCGCAGAATACCAATGAACTTCGGTGCATCGTATCTGTCCCTCACCATAGACAAGAAATGGTTCAGCTCACTCGGGTGGTGGTAGAACTCCTGGTCAAGCTTTGTTGTCCGGTACTTGGCGCTATGCCGGACAGCAAACCGGTCCATTAGTTCGAAGAAGAAGTGGTAGAAGTCATCCGGCCGGTGCTTGTAGAAATACTCCTTATCGCCCTCCGCCAACGCAAAAAAGTCGCCGGACGAATACAGCTCCAGGAAGCGTATGAAGTTGCTTGTGTCGCTGAGGTCACCCCAGTACCACGCGTGCCGCAACACCTGGCTTTCGTGGCAGCCTGAGTGAAGCCTGTGCTGGGGGGCAACCACATGCGGATGCCGACACAGGATATTGCTCAGAAGAGTGCTACCGCCCCTATTCATCCCAACGACAAAAATCGGATTTACAGCAGTTATGCGCTCGGCCATTCAATATTGCTGTCCCTTCAATGGTACGCAGTGCTGCCTCTGCAACAAGGATCTGATGCAGCAGAGCAAAGAGTGATCTGTCACAAGTCGCTTGAGTTGCTACCTGCTGCGCACCTCGGACACTGTTTGGTGGTATTCACTGCACTTGGACCTGTTAGTAGACCTGACAGAACGTGTAGCCCTATCCACTGGCTGCGCCCTCAAAGATGCCGTTACCATCTACTATCACAGTCTGGGCCTCTGCTCGTATCTCAGTGCAACAAATCAATTATGCTCCCCGGGTTGCTGAATCTCATCTTCCAAGAACGCACGAGGGCAAGCTGCCAGCAAACCGTAGAAGACCCAAAACACAGACATACTCTCGGCCATCGCATAGATGTTCTGATAATACCCCACCGCTGCCAACGCAATTAGGCTCCCCAGGATAGACACCACCAGCCCATCATCGACCCGGGAACCCGCTAAAGCCAACTTGCGAATAGCCACAATTCCTCGGATCAGACCTACAAACAGCCCCACAGCAAGTAGGACCCCGACTCCACCGAATTCCACCGGGATTGCCAACCATACATTGTGCAGAGCAGAGCCCTCAGCGATCTCGGCAACGGTGCCCCTCCGTCTGCCCCAGGCAACGACTTCTTCTTCCGTACCAAAATGACCCGCCACGTCCCTGAAGCCAGTCCACCCGATACCGAAGATTGGATTCCATCGGTCCGACTTGAGTAAGTTAATCGCTGCTGTCCGGTAGGCGTACCGCGACTCGTCCGTTTGTCGAAAGCGCTCCAGCAGACCGCCGCCGGCTCGTCCCATTGACCATGGAACATACGCAACAGCCAAGATGGCCACTATGGCTAATGTGGTCCGCCTCAGTCGGGGTGAAATGAAACAAACTACAATCGCGATCAGGCTGGCCGCTATCCCCGACCTTTCCATGGTACGCGTAGAGGCAGCCAACACTGCAAGCAACCCTACGGCCCACAGTGCTTTCCGCCGTCTGTCGGAAGTTGAAGCTATTGCATAAACGAACAGCGAAGGCCACAGCGTCAAATAGGTGGCAGCTTTCCAATTAAAAGCAAAAGGCCCCTTGGCTGGCTTAACTCCTTGCGTAAGGCCCTCGTGTACTTGATATATGGGACTGCTACCGGCCGTGCTCTCCCGGAACATCAACACCGATTGTACAGCTATCGCAGCCAACAGAATGAGAAGAAGCATGCGCACCTGCTTCCGGTCAAAGCGCAACAAACGCGCTGCGAAATAGAGCGTCATGGGAAGTAGCATCCTGTTGCCATACCATTTCCAGCGGCCAAGTGTACCACTAAAAAACATGCCAACCAATCCCCAAACTCCAAAGCCCCCCACGAAGAAGTCTGTCAGTCGGAGCGCTAAGCGTTCGTGGTCAGCATTCTTTAGCGCTTGCAGGAGAGCTGCCCCCAGCACCACAGGAGCAAGCAACTGAAGCACATTCGGGACGAAATAGCCAAACAACGTGCCTTCGCTGGGGATAAAGGCGAACTGTACGAGTGTTATCGCCAGAGCCCAGAATGGTGACCAAAGCGCCAGCAATATTGCACCGACTGCCGATGGTAACAATACCGCCCCTGTCGGGCCAATTTGCATCAGCAGCAAACCCGCCGCTACCGCGAAGCAAAGGCCAGCCGCCACTATCACTATAGGAGCGATAGAACGTCCTGATAGCTTCGTTTTGGACATTAAGCTGAAGCCACGATGAATTGTCATTATTAGTATGCTCCGGTCATTTGCTGTGGTGTGACTCAAGGAGAGGGCGACGCAGCAAGGCCGCAATGCGGCTGACGAAGGCAAAAGGCATTAATCGCAACAGCAAATTGGTGTCCTCTTTGGTGAGTCTACCTACCAGGGCAGCAAAATATACTCCGATCCCCAATGGTATCGCCGCTGCAAGCGACCATGGACTATGAATGACTGTAACACATGCCAGTCCTACAGCAGCCACAACTCCACTCCCCATCACAGATAGCCCGACTGCCTGGCTGTCATACCTCAAGGTGAGCGTCTTCCTCAGCAGCATACTTGCCAATGCTCCCTGGACCAAGAATGCCGCAGTTTGAGCCAACGGGACGCCTATTCCGCCCAGCCAGATTACAAACACTGCACTTAGGAACACTGCGATAAGACCGGCCGTGGTATCTAACGCAGTCAAGTACCAGCGTTTCGCGTATACTATGACATGAGCCCGATACAGGCCGGCTATCGTTGCCACGAAGAAGGCCATGACCAGAAGGCTCATAATTGGGCCAGCGCCAGGATACCGGCCGCCAGCGTAGAGCTCAACGATTGGGCCAGCGGTAACCGCGAGACCGACGTGCAACGGCAGCAATCCCAAAAACAAATACCTCCAGCATCGCACGAAACCATCTTGCACTTCACTGCGCGTTCGCTGTCGATATTCAGCCAATTTCGGTGTTACAGAATCCAGCACACTGGTATTCAGCATCCCCAAGTAACTGACGAGCTTACGCGCGACATAGTAAGCCGCTAACTGCTCCGGCATGGTAAGCGCACCGACAATCACATAGTCCAACCGCCTTGTTCCCAAGTTTGCTAAGGACGCTCCATAGAAGGGTAGGGCCTGTCTGATCACATAGCCTGGCCGGTGGGGGGCCCCCCACACAGCGAGGTATGGCCACAGGCATATCAGCGACGCAACTGTCGCCAGGAACGGGACAACCGACAGGACCAGAATTGCGCCCTTTATACCCATCATCAAGTAGAGAACCACGGCAAGAGAAGGCCGACAGACCTGTGATACGAGGCGAATAGCAGCCGCCTTGCCGAATTCCTGAACGGCATACAGGGCCCGTTCCAGATGTTTGTACGTTGCCCTGAACAGCACGGCAGCACCCAACATTCTCACCAGTAACGCTTCCACCTCATCATGCAACAACAGCGTCGTGACTTGCTTGGCGGCAATTACCAGCAGAGCAGTTAGCAACACCACCGCTACGACGTTGAGTGCCAGGCCGGTCCTGAGCAGCGCTCCGGCCTCTCGCCGCTTCTTATCCTGCAGCAGTGCCGGCACCAATCGCACAAACAGGTCGCTGATTCCCAATCCACCAAACGCCTGGACGATAGCAGCCAAGCTGATGCAAACTGGCCACAGTGAGAGCTCAGCGCTGGGCAGATTGCGGGCCAGCCAGGCCGAAAAGACTACGGCAAAGCCTCCTGCCGTTACCTGTGCCCCGTAAAGTTTCGCGGCATCTCTTACAGTTCGCTCAGCTCTGGACATTGGTCTTGTACGGTAGTTACGGCAATTCAGCAGCCGCCCTTTCTGTAAGTGAGTACGTATTGGCGGGTATACTCTGTCAGTGTCTGTTTTCGCACATTACCGGAGT
>JALGTS010000126.1 GCA_029821255.1 Candidatus Zipacnadia bacterium | reverse complement strand
CCTCCTAATAAATAGATAGAGTGGGAATAGGTCAGGCAAACCCCGTAAATTAAGTGCTACTTTGCCCCTTAGCACTCTCCGTACGAGAGTGCTAAGCCGTATTATACAGAAAAAGTGCACAGATGTCAAGAGCCTTCGGACAAATATTTCTTCGTATTCGCCACGAGGGAATCGGCACCTCCGACTCGTGCATCCCCCAGCTATTTGTGATACTCCAATAAGCCACACTGAACGGCTGACTGGGCGGACCCGAATGGTCAATTGCCCTCAAAAATGTTATAATCAGTCTCCGAGGGTGCACCATTGTTACAGGAAGGAAACTAACTATGATGAGCAAGTGTGTGTTAGCATATTCAGGCGGCCTTGACACTTCAGTCGCCGTCAAATGGATTGCCGAACAATACGACGTGGAGGTCATTGCACTGGCCGTGGACGTCGGTGAAGAGAAAAACTACGAAGCGATTCGCCAGAAGGCCCTGGACGTCGGCGCAGTTGAGTCGCTGGTGGTTGACGCCAAGCAGGAGTTTTTTAATGACTTCATCATCCGCGCGATCGGCGCGAACTTGATGTATGAGCACCAGTATCCGGCCTTTACCGCACTGGCCCGACCGCTGCTGGCCAAGACACAAGTAGAGGTGGCCCGCGAATATGGTGCTCAGTACGTAGCCCACGGCTGCACCGGCAAGGGCAACGATCAAGTGCGCTTTGAAGTCACCTATGCTGCGCTGGCCCCTGAATTGAAGGTAATTGCACCAGCCCGCGAGTGGGAAATGACGCGTGACGAAGAGATAGAGTACGCTCAGCGGCATAATATACCCATCCCCGTCGGCAAAGAAAGCCCCTACTCAACTGATACCAACCTGTGGGGCCGCTCTATTGAGTGTGGGCAGATTGAAGATCCCACCCGTGAGGGACCGGAAGATGCCTGGCAATGGACCAATTCTATTGCCCAAGCACCGGAAGAGCCCACCTACCTGGAAATTGCTTTTGAGCAGGGTGTGCCCGTAGCACTAAACGGCGAGAGATTGGGCGGCCCAGAACTGATCAGCCGCCTAAACGCAATCGGCGGAGAAAATGCAGTGGGCCGCATTGATATGATGGAAAATCGCCTGGTCGGCATCAAGTCGCGCGAGCTCTATGAAGCTCCTGCCGCAGTAATCCTGCTCACTGCTCACCGCGACCTGGAGTCGCTGACTCTGGACCGGGAGACTATGCACTTCAAGCCGTATCTGGAGCTGCGCTATGCTGAACTGGTCTATTACGGGCTGTGGTACACGCCGCTGCGCCGGGCCATTGATGCCTTTATAAGTGAAACACAGAAACGGGTATCAGGCCAGGTTACCGTAAAACTGCATAAGGGCAGTTGCCAGGTGGTAGCTCGGGAGTCGGAGCGCTCACTGTATCAATATGAGCTGGCCACGTACACCGCAGAAGATATCTTTGACCAGGCGGCCTCGCCGGGGTTCATCCACATCTGGGGACTGCCGGCTCGGGTTGCCGCTGAGGCGGATCGGGCAGCGGACGACACAAATAGCACCAACCCGTAAATGGCACCAGCCTGCTAATGTAATGAGTGATAACCCCTGCAGTGAATCACCAGCTAAAACCTCTGCATGTCAGCGGCGTAGGCATTTGCTGCTACTGGTGGTGATTTTCTACTTCATCTTTGCCGGGGCTGGTGCCCAACAGCTCTACTTGGTGCCCTACCTCCAGCAAGTCACGCCCTGGAGCTCTCTGAGTTGTGTTGTGCTGCTGGCAGTGGTTTATACCACCATGATGGTCTTCCGCGTAGGCAATGTCCATCTACTGCAAAGCTGGCCGGACTGGAAATGGACGGCAGTAGGCACGGTGACGTATTTCCTGTTTCCCGCCGGCATGTTCGTGGTTGCTTACCTTCCCAGTTACTGGCTGGCGCTGGGCTTTGCAGTACTGTGGGGCTGGGGGGCAGCTACCCTGTGGGGTGGGACGACTATGCAAACCCTGGCGCTCACTGAGGGACGAAAAGACCGTTACGGCACTGGTATGGGCCTACTGTATGCCGGAACGCACGCGGGCTGGTTCAGCGGCGTGATCATCCTGGGGCTGGTCTTTGCGCGCTACAACACCCACCCCCAATTGACTTACCTGGTCGCGGCTGGCATTACCTTGGTGGCTTTGTTACTGCTCTTTGGCCTACCTCAAAGTACTGAAGCGACGATTGCCCCGCCAAGTGGGACAAGACTTCGGCGGATCATCGCCCAGCCTAAGGCCATCATTTCCATGTTCCTGTTAGGCAGCTCAGCGTTGGCCTTCGGGCTGATGCTGGGGACGTTCGCCGACTATGTTAAAGCCCAGTACGGCGCTGAGTATGTGTGGATTACCGGGATGTTCTACCCGGGGATCCTCATCGGTCTCTCCTTTGTGAGTGGTTGGCTTTCCGATCTGGGCGGCCGAGCACCGGTGCTTTCGGCCTCCTTTATATTGGCGGCAGCGGGGTGCGCGCTGGCGGTACTATGGCACAGCCCCATAGCTCTGGCGACTGCTGCTGCGTTTTGGGGCCTGCTTAACGGGGCTGTCCCAGTAATCAGCGCGGCATTAGTTGGTGATTCAGCCGAACGCAGACGGCGCCCTCTGGCTTATGGAGCGCTGTTTGCCAGCCGAGACCTTGGCGCAGTACTGGGGCTGGTGGGAAGCCGGTTAGCCGCGGGCGACGGGGCCAATCTGCAGACAAGCTTCACTTCATTTGGCATCCTGTTCGTCTTCTGCGCGGGCATCGCTGTTCTATTGCAGCGCTACGCCCAACAGAGGTTATAACTCAGCAAGAGGGTAGCACAGGACTCACCGCGCCCAACGAAGAAAACTATCCCCCTCACTGCGCCACGCCGCTCCCTCCATCGGCCCCTGTACGGTCGCCCCCAGCGCGCCACAGGCATTAGCTAACCGGCCAACCTCTTCGAGAGACAACCCCTCCATAAGCCCAACCACAAAACCGGCATCAAAGCAGTCGCCCGCACCAGTCGGATCAACGGCGTTAACCGAGAAGCCGGGCACAGACACAACTTCATCAACAGTGAAGATCGCACAGCCCGCGGCGCCTTGCTTCAGGCCCACATACTGTGCACCACCCTCCAGCAACGCCTGGCACGCGGTTTCCGAGTCGGAGGTGCCGGTAAGGATTTGGGCCTCCGCGCCGCTGGGCAGCACCAGCGTGGCAATGTCAAGTATCGGGGCGCAGACCCGGCGCAACGCCTCTTCGCCGCCCAGCAGTTCAGGACGAAGATTGGGGTCAAATGCCACTTGCACCCCCACCTCGTCGGCCAGATGAGCCGCCTCATAGCAAGCTTGCCTCATCTTCTCACCGGCAGACAGCGACGAGCCGCAGATATGCAACCAACTGGCACCAGCAAACAAATCGGCGTCGGGCGACGGCATCCGCCCAGAAGCAGCATTGCCAATGTGGAAGATGAACTGGCGACTGCCATCGGAGAAATAGGTCACGAAGGCGACGCCGGTTGCCACATCCTCTATCTGGGCAACACAACTGACATCAACGCCGTCGGCTTCAAATCGGTCCAGCAGACACTTGCCAAAGTCATCCTGTCCTACTGCGCCTACAAAGGCTACACTATGGCCCAACCGCGCCACTTGGTCAGCAAAGATGGCCGGCGCCCCGCTGGGGAACGGTCCTACAAAATCATCAGCCCGGTCAAGCGGGCTGTCTACCCGCTTGCGCATTATCTCAACCAACAATTCACCAATGGCTATTACTTCCACCTGTGCCACTATTCTTCCCTCCTGAGCCTTGCCTGCTGGATATGTGCTACTGCCACTCAGCGGGTGACAGTGAACTTATCATAGTGGTTCTGATTCGTATCAATGAAAACACCTGTCAACTGGGTGGGGGTGACATCAATACGACAAAAGCCCAAGGCCGCAAAGGCAAACCGGCTGTACGGATTGGGGTTGGTACCGAGTGGGTATAGTGGTGCGCCGCCGGTGCCAAGGGTTACGTATTGGACGCCGCCGTGTACGCTGCGCTCATAGATATGGTCATGCCCGCAGAAAACCACCGCAACACCACCCTCTTCCAGCAGCGGACACCACTGCTGCTGGATAGTCTCGTTGCCCCCGTGAGGGCCAGATGAAAAGGCCGGATGATGAAACATCGCGATACGCCAGTCAACACCAGCCGGCCGGGCTTGGCCGAGCTGTTGCTGGAGCCACTGCGTCTGCTCCGCGACGCGTCGGCAGCTATCCAGTACAAAGAACTGACAGTTGCCGTAGGTGAAGCTGTACCATTCGGTCCCGTAGTCGCCACTACCGCTGGGTATAGGCAGCAGCTCATAGTAAAGGGCGGCATTTCTCTCGTGGTTGCCGATAGCCGGGTAAAAGGGCAGAAACCAAGCGTGGGCTGACCTCCAGCATCGCGGCCACTACTCTCCGGTGTGCATCCGGACGGCTGCGCGTATCTCCGTAGGCAGCGAAGGTCCAGTTAGTCAGCACCTCAGGCGGTGTGGTAATACGGTAGGGACCAGCACTGGCCGACTGGCTGCCCGCGGCTGCCTTGACGGTATACCAATAGGTCTGACCCGCTGATAAGCCCTGCAGCCGCACACGGTGGGTCTGAGCCGGCCCACCTTCACCAATTTTTTCGCCGCCCAACTCAATCCAGCCGATGGACGGCACATTAGTGTGCCAGGTCAGCTGCGCAGAGGTAGTTGTCACATCCCCCACAGTCGGCCCCATATCTATCTTCAGCACCACAGCCGGCTCATCAGGCGCAGCCACAGCAGCACTGCATCGGGTCTGCCTCGCTCCGGTGGCCAATACAAATGCCACCAGTAGCATGAAGCCCAGTGCTACAAGGTGTAGTTTTCTCTGATTGTTCACCGATATCACCTCCACATCATATTGTCTACGCTATACTCTGGTGCAAATGCCAACAATTACTTGCGCACTTCTGCGCCAATCTCCTCCATATAGCTGTGGATCACCGACATTGCCGCATCCACCTCTGCGTCGGTAAGCGTGTGATCCTCGGCGCGGAAGACCAACCGGAAGGCGATTGACTTGCGCCCGACGCCGATCTGCTGAGGATCGGCATAAATGTCAAAGGGGGTTATGCTCTGTAAGAAGACACCGCCGGCTCGCTTAATCTCATCAATAAGGCGTGCCGATGCAAACTCGTCACTATCCGGCACAATGACAGCAAGGTCGCGCTCAGCCGCAGGGAATCGCGGCACAGGCTGATAAGTGCGGTACAAGGTAGCATGTTCCAATAGTGTATCAAGATCCAACTCAAAGGCGCAAATACTTTGGGGCAGGTCGTAGGCTTCGGCCACTTCAGAAGCGACTTCGCCCACCAGGCCAAGTGGTTCACCTGCCAACTGAACCAGAGCACATTTGCCTGGGTGAAAAGCTGTGTGCTTCTGTCGGACAAAACTAAGCTCACAGACGCCCAGCCCCTCGCACATTTGCTCGATTACCCCCTTTAGATAGTAGAAATCTACCCGTGCCTGCTCGCCAGAGAGGTTCCAACTGGATGTCAGGGGACTGCCCGTCATCACCGCCGCAACGTGCTGGCGTTCACTGGGCCGGGACTGCTTATTCCGAGGAAAGAAGACCGTGCCAATTTCGTACAGAGCAACGTCGTCAACCCGCTGGCGGGCATTACGGGCAGCCGCAGTCAATAAGCCGGGAAGCAGCGTGGTACGCATCACCGTCAGCTCGGAACTGGCCGGATTGGCCAGCTCCAGAAAATCGCGGCAGGCGTCGTCCTCGGGCCAATGACATTTATCAAGATCGCTCGGGTCCATCATTGAGAAACTCAAATTCTCGTACAGCCCACACTGACGCAGCAATTCACCAGCACGCCGTCGCAGCCGCTGCTTCTCGGTAAGCCGACCGCTGGAGGTCAGATGGCCCGGTACAGTCAACGCTATATTCTCGTACCCGTATACTATTGCCACCTCTTCAATCAAGTCAATCTCGCGCTCAACATCGGGACGGAAAGTCGGCACTTCAACCCTCAGCGGCTCGCCCTCTTCAACACCGAAGCCCAGTCGACGCAGAAAATCGGCCATAGTGGCTGCGTCAAT
>JALGTS010000125.1 GCA_029821255.1 Candidatus Zipacnadia bacterium | reverse complement strand
TGTCGGTCGCCAGGCTTACGAGGTGGTCTGGCGGCCGCTGTTGGAGATCAAGTTCGGTCGCTACTGTGATAAGATTTCCGCACCGTGGATCTGGCACCGCATTCATCGGTATTCTCAGTCTTGGGGTGAGACGTCAAGCAGCTCTAGCTGGCTCGTGTCCGAACCCCAACCAAGGAGGGACCTGAGTTCGGAGCGCATGAGACACTGAAGATAAAGCTGCAACGAGGACCCAGGGATGCACATGGTGGCCAGCGTGAAGGTGGAGTTACGTTGCTTCTCCGCCACCACAATTTGATAGGATCTCAAATCGCGCGCGTCCACGAGTTGCTTGTACTCCTCCGCAGAAATATTCCTCAGGCTGCCGAAGCTCAAGCTTTCTTCAGTTGAGTCGTGTGCCATTGGTTGTCCCCTCTGCTTCTTCATTCAACATTGCGGCCTTTATAGTATAGCATAACTCAGGATATTATCAAAGTGCGTTAAGCTAACGCTCAAGGGTTGGGATAGCTCACCAATCGCGCATTAGGGCCTTGACACAAATACAAAAACCGGCCACCGAGGCCGCCAAGCCGATCGAAGTCAATCGCCAGGGGTGAGAAGCGCTCTGAGTAGGACGGTTCAAAGAGGCTCGTTACGTCGGTGCTGGGCAATGGCTTTATTGAGTATTCTAATCTGAATCCCTGGTGCGAGCACGGCGGCAGCAATATACTGTATGTCCCGTTCTACTTTAACTCAAGTGACGAACGCGACGAGTGGCCAGATAGTCGTTTTGTTGAGTCAGCAATCCAGGGCCTGCGCCTGATTAAGCCGGAATTCACAGAAGGGTGGGTAGAGGAGGCCACACTGAGCCGGGACCGTTATGGACAGGCCATCTGTCTCCCCGGTTTCAGTGAGCAAGTGCCAGCCCTTCGTGCCCCGGTACGGGGCTTGTACGTGCTGGATTCGACCCAGCTTTATCCGGCTGATCGGAATCTGAGCGGGATGATTGGGCTGGCGCGTTTGGTGAGTCAGATGCTGGTTAGCGAGCAATAGGGGAATAAGCTGATGAGGGGCTATTGATCGGGATTCTCTTCCGCCAGTGGTAAGGTGAAAGTAAAGGTACTGCCCTTATTGACCTCGCTGGTAACGGTCAATTCGCCGCCTTGCATCTCCACGAGATTGCGGCTTACTGCTAAGCCCAGGCCCCCCGACGGAACTGACTGCCCCTCGTTGCTGTACTGGATGAATTCTTCGAAGATTTTTTCCTGATATTCCGCGGGGATGCCGGGTCCGTGGTCAGTGACCGAGATGGTTGCATATTGGTCGGTCCTGCGGGCCTGGATGATGATCTCTTCCCCCTTTGGGCTGACATTGATGGCGTTTGATAGCAGGTTGTGCAGCACTTGCTTGGCGCGGCGCTCGTCAGCAGTGACAATGATATCCTCAGGCTCGATAGAGGTATGAATGTTTATCTGCTTTTCCCAGGCTAAGCCGTGGATAATGTGGTAAGCAGCGTCAATCAACTTTGCTACCGGTACCGGCCTGAGATGCAACTGCAGTTTACCCGCCTCCGTGCGGTACAGGTCAATAACGTCATTGAGCAGCGTCATTAGGTGCTCGGCGGCCTCGCGGACATTCACCACAGCGTCCCGTTGTTTGTCGGTCAGTGGACCAAGCACCTCCTGTTCCATCAACTCGGCGAAGGCCATGATTGCGTGCATTGGTGTTCGTATCTCATGGCTCATGCTGGCTAAGTTGCGAGTATTCCTCTCGCTCCTGGCCGCAAGCTGTTCGTTAAGTTGTTGCAGTTGTTGGTTTTGCTTGCGCAGCTCCTCTATCTGGCGTTTGTATTCAGTGACGTCATCCACCTCAGGAATAGGGTTGCTGGTAGCATACTGCTTTGTATTGTGCTGATTCACGGGTGCCTCCCAGAGAGCACGTGATACGGAACCAGGCGTGTTCGACGGTGCGGTTGCTTCGAGAAGGGGGCAGGACAGCCTGCTGTGGCTGTCGGGCAGCTTCTGTGCATTCCAGCACGGTGCGTACGGGAATTCACCAGACCGATCGGGCCGAGCCAAACCTTTCTCATAATCATTATACAATATCTTCACAGACATTGCAACTTTAGTCATAAAGGAGTCACAGAAATAGCTTTATCGGGAAGGGTGG
The DNA here is from genome assembly GCA_029821255.1 of Candidatus Zipacnadia bacterium. Lineage (GTDB taxonomy): Bacteria > Armatimonadota > Zipacnadia > Zipacnadales > Zipacnadaceae > JALGTD01. Next base: position 2,345 of record JALGTS010000125.1, on the reverse strand, counting down.
TCCATATGATTGGGAGCCTATAACTTGCTGCGCGAGCGACCAAATCCGTGCAGTAGCAACAGGCCAAGTGCGACAGCAGCAGTGCTGACCACTACGGCGACCCAGATTTGTCCATACCAAGGGGAGGGGATCCATAGCAGGCAGTCCTGAGTCATCCAGGAGTCGGGCCAGGCGGTAGCAGCCTTCAGACTTGCATAGCGGGCCAGAGTGGTAAGGCCGCTGACAAATACAAAAACGCCTAACTTGTGCACCAGCCGCTGGGCAGTTAACAAGGCGAAAGCAGTCAGTAGAATAAGCAGGGCCACTTGCTCGGTCTGTTGGCTGGTGATAAGCCAGTCAGGAGCCTGCTGAAGTTTGCTGGGATTGAAGTCGGCGGCCGGCGGGCCGATACCCAGGATGTGATGCACATAGAGGCTGCCTAAGGCCTGCAGATAGCCGAGTGCAATGGCAAAGGCACTTACAAGTGCCAGAAGGTTGTAATCCCTGCTTGGTGCTGGCTTGGTCCTCATACCAGGAGATGTAGCTTGCCTTGTTTAGGGTAGGTTTGCATACTGCTTCTACCGTTCTATAGTGCTGAGAAGCCTGATCCGGTCCCGCAGTTTCTCCAAATCGCGGTCAAATTCGGCCAGCTTCTTGCGCTCCTTATTGACGACTTGTGTGGGGGCTTTATTCAAAAAGTCCGAGTTTTGCAGTTTTCTGACACTGCGCTTGTACTGTTTCTCCAGCTCGTTAATCTCTCGCCGAATACGCTCAATTTCCTCCTCAATGTTAAGAGTCCCGGGCAGGTGCAAATAGATCTGCACACCTTCGGTCACGGCTGAGAGAGCATCCGAAGGGGGGGCGGCCGGAACCGTTGCCAGGGTCAGTTTTTCAACCGTTGCGAGTGAAACGATGGCCTCTTGCTGATTGGCAATAAGCGAAACTGTCTCCTTGTCAGGTGCTATGACAGTAACATCCGCCGGCTGGCCTGGATTTATCTTGAGCTCAGCGCGTAGCACTCTGATCTGTGTTATCACACTCTGGAGCAGGCTGAACTGCTTTTCGGCCTCTTCATCATGCCATTGCGCTCGTGACTGGGGAAAGGGCTGATGGCTGATGGTCTGGCCAGATCGTGGCAGTCGCTGCCAGACCTCTTCAGTTATGAACGGCATAAATGGGTGAAGTGTGCGCAGGATTTCGTCCAGCAGTGTGTATAGAATTGTCTGCACGGTCTTGCAGTGAAGGCTGTCATCGTCCGCATATAGATCAATCTTAGCCAGCTCAGCATACCAGTCGCAGAACTCGCTCCAAACGTATTCGTAAATAGCTTCGGCAGCTTGCGCCAAGTTGTAGCTGTCAAGCTGGCGTTGTACTTCGGCCAGCATTCTACTATGACGAGAAAGAATCCAGCGATCGGCCAGTGATAACTGGGTACTTTCCAGGTCTACCGGCTGGAAATCCTTCAAGTTCATAAGCACAAACCGGGAGACGTTCCACAGCTTATTGCAAAAGTTACGGGCTCCGACCATGCGATCCGGTGAATAGGTAACATCTTGGCCATGAGTGATCAATTGGCATAGAGCAAAGCGCAATGCATCGGCTCCGTATTCATCCATCAGCTCAACAGGATCAACGGCATTACCGCGGCTTTTGCTCATTTTCTGGCCATGTTCGTCCCGGACCAAGCCGTGGAGGAAGACTTCGCCGAACGGTTCTTTGCCCACTAAGTGCAGGCCCATCATTATCATTCGGGCTACCCAGAAGTAGATGATGTCGTAGCCGGTTACCAGCACCGAGGTGGGGTAGAAGTAGTCCAATTCGGGAGTCTGATCCGGCCAGCCCAGTGTAGAAAACGGCCACAGCGCCGAACTGAACCAGGTGTCCAGCACATCGGGGTCCTGACGAATCTTTTCACTACCACAATGAGCACACCGGCTGGGATCTTCCCGTGTGCAAGTCTGTTGTCCGCACTCGTCGCAATACCAAACGGGAATAGGGTGGCCCCACCATAGCTGGCGTGAGATGCACCAGTCCTGAATATTTTCCAGCCACTCGCGGTACACTTTCGTCCAGCGTTCGGGTATGAACCGTATCTGCCCATTGTCCACCGCGGCCAAGCCCTTTTCGGCCAGCGGGGCCATCTTGACAAACCACTGCGTGGACACCAGCGGCTCGACCACTGTATTGCACCTCTGGCACCTCCCTGGCGTATGCTCGTAGTCTTCAATACGTTCCAGCAGTCCCTGCTCCTGGAGGTCAGCTACGACTTGTTCGCGGCACTGATAGCGGTCCAATCCTGCATAGGGGCCGGCTTCCCTGGTCATTTTGCCCTCGCGGTCAATAACCTCTATTGCGGGTAAGTTGTG
>JALGTS010000124.1 GCA_029821255.1 Candidatus Zipacnadia bacterium | reverse complement strand
CGGTTTGTACCATAGTTTTAACTACCTGGTAATTAGTCTGGCCCGACTGTAGGTCAAAGGCCTGGGGAGAGTGCAGATGGATGACTCGACTGCGCTGGTTGGTCTGGGGTCCCTGCTGGGGTGCAGTTGACAGGGTTTTTTGCCGGTCATCCGCCCGGCAGCTAATCGCAGTGGCTCCCAGCAGTCCCGCGCCAATCACCAGACTTTGGCGGAGAAAGTCTCGCCGATCGACTCGTTGGGTAGTTGCTTTCTCGTTATCATCGCCATGGATTGGGTTCATTTGTCCCCTCTCGGCTATCGGGATAGCAAGGGATTCTCAATTAACAGTTGGCCTTCGTCCTATTGGTGAGTAGTAGTACACGCCGGATAACTTATCAGCCTTGAGTGTATGCTGATTAGCCCAGCGGTGTCAAGACCGTATCACTCAGCAAGTCTTCGACGGAGCTGCGGTCAGGCAGTCCTGCGCCAAAGACTGCGGCATTAGCGGAGCCGGCGGCTACGGCCCATCTTAGTTGTTCAGTCAGTGGCAGTCTTTCAACAAGGGCCGCTACCAGGCCAGCAACCATCGCGTCCCCGCTGCCCACGGAACTGACTACCTCTACTTCGGGCGCTGCAACTAACCAGCAGCCTGACGGTGCCACTGCGATAGCACCTGCGCTACCCAGCGAAGTGAGTACCAGTTCAATGCCCTGTTGGATTAACTCCCCAGCGGCCTGCTGCACGCCCTTAGGTACGCTTAGTGGACGGCTGACCAGAGCTTGTAACTCAGCGAGATTTGGGGTGATGATGGTGGGGGCTGCAGCAATGCATTGAGTAAGCAGAGCGTCATGGGCATCCACAATCACGGAGACGCCGGCCTGATGAGCTGCGGTAACCAAGTCGTGATAGAGGGTGTCAGGGATTCCCCGGGGGGTGCTACCGGCGATGATAGCTACTTGGGCATCCGATAGCAGCTCTGTCCAGCGCCGTTGTAGGTGGCGTAGCTCGCGAGGGCTAACCAGCGGCCCCAGCTCATCCACGCGTGTCTCGGTACCAGCAACAGGATCAATGAAGTTCTGCACCAGTCGGGATTCTTCGGCTATTTCAACGAATGCTGGTGTTATCTCCAGACGGCGTAGCTCATTTGCCACAAAGCGCCCCACCATGCCACCGGCAAAGCCAGTGACGGTGGACTTATGCCCCAGGGTGCGCAGCGCCCTCGCTACATTTACCCCCTTACCGCCGGCAACTACTTGGAAGTTGTTAGTGTGATGGAACTTGCCAAGCTGGAAGTTGGCGACCCGATAGGTACGGTCCATTGCTGCATTGCAGCACAGAATCAGGATCATCTTTGAGCGTTCCTGACAGGGTGCGAGAGCCGACCCGAATGGCTTCTTCCTTATGGTAAGGCTTTAGCTGAGCAGCTTATGTATTCGGTCTACTGCTTCCTGGATATTTTCCACCGAGTTGGCATAGGATAGACGCAGATAACCCTCGCCGTACTGACCGAAGGCAGTGCCGGAAAGCACGGCAACATTGGCTTCCTCAAGTATTTTATCAGCCAGCTCGCGGCAGTTGTAGCCGGTTTCGGTAATGTTAGGAAAGACGTAGAAGGCCCCATGAGGCCGCAGGCAACTGATGCCCGGAATCTGATTGAGGCCGTCTACGATGACGTCGCGGCGCTTCTTGAATTCCGCGACCATCGCCAGGCTCGGCTCCATCGGCCCACGCAGGGCGGCGATTCCAGCGCGCTGTACGAAGCTGGTGGTGCAGGAGGTGCAGTTGGTCTGGAGTTTGGCAATCTGGGCGGCCAGCTCCTTATTCATTACGCCATAGCCCAGGCGCCAGCCGGTCATCGCGAAGCTCTTGGAGAAACAGTCCAGCAATATCGTGCGCTCTTTCATCCCCTCAACCGCGGCGATGCTGTGGTGTTCGCCTTCGTAGAGGATGAGTTCGTAAGGCTCGTCGGACATTACCATCAGGTCGTGTTCAATGGCTATTTCGGCAACGGCTTCCAGGTCTTCTTTGGTTAAGACCCCGCCGGTTGGGTTCTGCGGTGAGTTAAGGATAATCAGACGGGTCCTGTCGGTGACCAGGTCGGCTAACTCCTCTACATCCAGACGAAATTCAATCTCCTCGCGCAGCGGGATCGGCACGGGCTTGCCCCCGCAGAAGTTGATCATAGACTCGTAGATAGGGAAGCCAGGGTTGGGATAGATGACCTCATCGCCGTGGTCAATCAGCGCAGTGATGCCCCAGTAGATAATAGGCTTGGCGCCTGGTACTACTACCACCTCGTCGGGCTCTACGAGGAAACCCCGGCTCTGGGAGATGTGGTCGGCGATGGCCTCGCGCAACTCCGGGTCACCCGCACTCGGTCCGTAATGAGTCCAGCCCGAATTGAGCGCCTCGCAGGCGGCGTCGATGATATGTTGGGGAGTGTCAAAGTCGGGCTCGCCGATCTCCAGATGGATCACCGGCTTGCCAGCAGCTTCGAGTTGTTTGGCCCGGGCAAGTACATCAAAAGCAGTCTCAGTACCCAGTCTGTTCATGCGCTTTGCCAGTCGCATGCACGTCACCTCCTAAAGCAGTGAACGGCCAGAAGCGGTGATGGTTGTTAAGATCCATGCCGAGATGGTTTGAACGAGTGACGGCGCAGCGTGTCAATTTCTTCGAGAACTCGGCCGGTACCGATTGCCACTGAGGATATTGGGTCATCAGGAACATTGACAGGAATACTAGTTTCCAGCTCCAGCAGCCGGTCTATACCGGAAAGCAAGGCCACTCCTCCGGTCAAAGTTATGCCGCGTTCGATGATATCGGCGGCCAGCTCCGGAGGGGTGCGCTCAAGGATGGATTTGACGGCGGCAATTATCTGCGAAAGATTCTCGCTAATAGCTTCACGGACCTCTGCCGAGTTAACTGTAATAGTTTGGGGCAGGCCTGTGATCACATTGCGTCCCCGTACCTCCATATCTTGTTCGCCATTGATGCGCATTGCCGAACCAATCTCCATCTTTATCATCTCTGCCGTACGCTCGCCGATGTCGAGGTTGTAGACATGGCGGATATGCCGGGTGATGGCCTCGTCAAGGTGGTTGCCCCCGATCCTCAGCGAGTCACTTACCACGACTCCGCCCAGGGAGATCACAGCTATATCAGTAGTGCCGCCGCCAATGTCAACAACCATATTCCCGCCGGGCATGGCGATAGGCAAGTTGGCACCAATAGCTGCCGCCATCGGCTCTTCGATGGAAATAGCGTCGCGAGCTCCCGCCGAGCGTGCGGCATCCAAGGCAGCGCGATGCTCCACGCTGGTGGCACCTGAGGGTATGCAGATTACCACCAGAGGTCGGAAGATGCGCCCACGTGTCCCACAGGCCTTACGAATAAGGTAGGCCAGCATCTCCCGAGTGATAGAATAGTCGGCGATAACACCGTTGCGCAAGGGGCGAGTGGCTACGATGCTGCCCGGGGTCCGTCCTAACATTGCCTGGGCTTGCTGGCCGACGGCGCGCACCTCGCGGGTGCGTTGGTCAATGGCTACTACTGACGGCTCTCGGACGACAATTCCTCGTCGCCAGGCGTAAACAACAATATTGGATGTCCCCAGGTCAATTCCTAGGCGATCTCCTAAGCCAAGCATAGCAGTTCCCTGTTGTTATGGCTATCTCGGCGCACCAGAGGCGCACCAACTGCTCGGAGCTTGGCCTCGAAGTTCTCGTAGCCTCGGTCCAGGAACTCGGCCCCCTCAATGACAGTTTGCCCCTCGGCAGACAATGCTGCCAATACCAAAGCCGCCGCCGCCCGCACGTCGGTGGCCTCCACGGGCGCTCCGGTAAGCTTTGGTACGCCCTTGATAATAGCTAATGGGCCGGTGATGCGAATATCGGCTCCCATGCGGGCCAATTCATCAGTGTAGTTGTAACGGGCATCAAATATGGTCTCTTCCAATACACTGATACCTACTGCTCGGGCAACTAAAGCGCCATGGGCTGGTTGCAAATCAGTGGGGAAGCCAGGATACGGTGCAGTGGTAACATCAACGGGACGGGGGCGCCCACTGTCAGCTATGATACGAACCTCGGTTCCGTTGGTCTCTATCCGAGCGCCCGCTTTGCGCAAGTGGTCAATAACCCTGGTCATGTGATCCACGCGGACATTCTTGCAGACCACGTCACCACCGGTTATGGCAACAGCATACATAAAAGTGCCGGCCTCTATGCGATCAGGAATGGAGGTAAAGCGTGTTCCCTCCAATTTGTCAACGCCGCGGATAATCAGCATATTGCTGCCGATGCCCTGGATGTTAGCCCCACACTGCCTGAGAAACTGCGCGCAGGCTACCACTTCGGGCTCACAGGAGGCATTTTCGATGACGGTGGTACCCTCGGCGAGGGTGGCGGCTAACATCAGGTTTACTGTCGCTCCGACGCTGCACCAACGGGGGTCGAGATATATGCGGGTGCCGTGCAAGCCTCTGGGAGCCTGGGCCCGCATGATACCGTAGGTCTCATCCACATTTGCGCCCAG
>JALGTS010000123.1 GCA_029821255.1 Candidatus Zipacnadia bacterium | reverse complement strand
GTTAGACGCATGGTATGATTATATTCGTGCTCGGCTGTCTCATACCTTGTTGCATCAGAGGATTATGGTGGCCTGGTGAAGAAGGATGGAAAAGTGGACTGAGATGCCTGCGACCTATGTGCGCGTAAATCTGACGGCTATTGCCAGCAACGTTCGGGCCGTGTTGAGCCGGCTGGGTGACAGCCAGCTTATGGCGGTGGTGAAGGGCAACGCTTATGGGCATGGCATGGTGCCGGTAGCTGAGTGCTGCATTGCCGCAGGTGCGCACTGGCTGGGTGTCAGTTATGTTGACGAGGCGGTGAAGCTGCGCGCTGCTGGCCTAACAGCGCCGACGCTGGCCTTTGTCCCGCCTACTGAGGCGCAGTGCCAAGCGGCTGTTGAGCACGATGTCACGGTTACGATCACCACCGAGACTCACTTAGCCTGGTTGCGGGAAGCAGCTTCCCAGACCGGAAAGGTAGCAACTGCGCAGATATTTGTAGATGCTGATCTGGGGCGGCCCAGTGCAGGTGATAATCTGGTGCGGCTTCTCCAGATAGCAGCGGGTTTCCCCCTGCTCAGGATCACTGGGGTGTACACCCATTTTGACAGCACTGACACCAGTTGCGTACGCAGTTGGCTTGATATCGTCAAGCCTGGCTCTGAGCTGCGGGCCTTTGCGGCGGTCGTAAAGAAGCTTGCTCAGCAGCATTTGGGTATGGAAATAGTCTTCCACGCTGCGGCTAGTTCACTATTTTTGACTGCACCGGACAGTCACCTGGATCTGGTGCGTATCGGCACATTGCTTTACGGACAGTACCCGCCTGGCGTACCTGCTAACAAGCGCAACCTTGACATAAACCCAAATACCTTCGAACTACGCAGCACGATAGTTGCCATTGATGAACTGCTGCCCGGCGCCTCCGTAGGATATGGGCGAGAGTTCGTCTGCCGCCGGCCCACGCGGGTGGCTACTCTCCCGTTGGGATACGCACAGGGGCTGTCGCTACTGCCGGCCTCCTTAGCCCGACGGCAATATAGCTGGTGGCGTTGCCTGGGTGGGAAGCAAAGGCCGTTGGTAGTACTGATTGACGGGCAGGAAGCTCCGATAATTGGACGGATCGGTATGGATCAGTGTGCCGTAGATGTTACTGACCTGCCCGACATTGAGGTGGGACAGGTGGTAGTTGTGCCTACACGCCGTACGGTGATTAGTCCTGAAGTACCCCGTATCTATGTCAAAGAATAACTTGTGAACTGATAAGCAAAGATATGCCTGCCAGCATGGCTGGCAGGCACGATACGGTTCATTGCTGATTTATTCTAATCACAATGTAGTTAGTTACTTGGTGCGCCGCTCATAGGCTTGGCCACGGTTACCGGAGCGGCCTCGGCTACGTCCGCCCACGTGGTCATTACTGGGACTTCTGTTCAGCAGCGCCTTACGACTAAGGCGGATCTTGCCTTCGTCATCAATGCCGATGACCTTAACTTTTACCTCGTCACCGACTCTAACTACATCCTCGGTCTTGAGGACATGTTCGTGGGCCAGTTCCGAGATATGCAACAGCCCGTCACGCCCCGGAGCAATTTGGACAAAGGCGCCGAAGGGGGTGGTAGAGACGACTTTCCCGGTGATTACTTCGCCGACTTCAATTTCACGAGTCATCTGGGCGATCTCATCACGTGCCTGCTGCGCTTTCTCTGCATCCTCACCAAAGACGAACACGGTGCCATCGTCTTCAATGTCTATATCAACTTCGTACTTGTCCTCCATCCCGCGGATATTCTTTCCTCCAGGACCGATAACGGTACCGATCTGATCTGGCTTGATCTGGAGGGCAAACATACGCGGCGCATACTGCGATATTTCCTGGCGGGGGTAAGCAATTGTCTTCGCCATAGCGTCAAGGATCTGCAGGCGTGCTTCCCGCGCCTGAGCCAGGCCTTCGGCCAGAATAGCTGCGGAAAGTCCCGGCACCTTCATATCTAACTGCAGGGCGGTTACTCCTGCTCGGCTACCGGCTACCTTTAGGTCCATTGCCCCGACGTGATCTTCCAACCCTTGAATGTCAGTGAGCAGGGCATAGTTGCCTTCGTCTCCGTAGACTAATCCTACGGCGATACCGGCCACGGGCGCCTTTATCTGAATACCGGCGTCCATGAGTGCGAGAGTCGAGCCGCACACCGAGGCCATTGACGAAGAACCGTTGCTTTCCAATACCTCCGATACGAGGCGAATAGTATAAGGGCATTCGTCCTCGGGCGGTATCATACACTCCAGTGCCTTCTGGGCCAGAGCCCCGTGGCCGATCTCGCGTCGGCCTGGACCCCGCAGTGGCCGTACCTCCCCGACTGAGAAGGGCGGGAAGTTGTAATGGTGCATAAACCGATGGTATTCTTCCTCCTCCAGGCTACGCACTAACTGCTGGTCACGGACTGCGCCCAGTGTCGCGACTGTGAGCACTTGTGTCTCACCACGGGTAAAGAGTCCGGAGCCGTGAGCGCGCGGCGCGAGGCCTACCTCACAGCTAACGGGGCGGATTTCAGTGAATTTTCGTCCGTCCAGACGTCGCTTCTCGTTCAGGACGGTGTTTTTAAGCAGGCGCTTGGTGATCTGGTCGACTGCTGCATCTATGTCCGGCTCGGGATTTTCATAGTTTTCGCCCAGCCGCTGGTTGATCTCATTCTTCAATGCCGCTACTTGTTGCTGACGCTCCAGCTTATTAATTATTTGGAAGGCGTTGCTCAGATCGTCAGCGTACTCGTCTTCAATAAAGTCAACAATCTCTGGCCGCGGCTCCCACAGAGGGTAGTCAATCTTGGGCTTGCCGGCCTTGTTACGAAGCTCCTCAATAAGCTCTACGACTGGCTGGCACGCCTCTTCAGCTATTGCGAAGGCCTCGCTAAGCATCTCGTCGGGAATCTGCTTGGCTTCGACCTCGGCCATCACGATGCCCTCGGCTGTCGCCGACATAAGCAGGTTGAGCTCACCAGCTTCTAACTGCTCAAAGGAGGGGTTAATGGTGAACTGGCCATTGTCAATACCTATCTGGGCCACTCCAAAGGGGCCGGCAAACGGCAGGCTGGACAGATGCAGTGCCGCTGAGGCACCAATCATAGTAACGACGTCTATTGAGTTCTGATTATCTGCCGACAGGGGCATAGCGATGACCTGCACGTCATTGCGCAGGCCATCAGGCAGCAACGTGCGAATCGGCCGGTCGGTACGTCGGCAGGTGAGAATTGCCGCATCACCAGGCCGTCCCTCTCGTTTGAAGAATCCTCCGGGAATCTCCCCAACGGCGTACATCTTTTCTTCGAAATCTACGCGCAGGGGCAAGAAGGGTACGTCTTGAGGTTCGGGAGTAACTGTTACGGTGGCAAGGACAACAGTGTCGCCGTAGCTAGCCAGCACGGCAGATTCAGCTTGTCGGGCGATGCGCCCGGTTTCGAGGCTAAGTGGGCGTCCCGCCCACTCACAACTTACTTTGTGTACCATCTTGTGTTCTCCTCCGCCAGAGCCGAAGGAGAGCCAAGATAGCGTCGAGGAAACAGGGAAAACAGAACTTCACTGCGGAGGGAATTAATCTCCCGCAGCGCTCGGTTTTCACTGTGTCCCCCACACGCACTTGGCAGCTCCGGCTCTGAGGTTTTTTGTTATAGTCGTTATACGTCTGTATCTTCTGTGTAAGAGCGTCTGCATAAGAGACGCTTCCTAAAGCAAATAAGTTCGGCAGGTTCCAGTGACTGCTCTACCGACGTAGCCCTAACTCAGAGAGCACCCGGCGATACCGGTTAATATCGGTATTCTGCAGATACCTGAGCAGTCTGCGGCGCTTTCCCACCATCTTCAGTAATCCGCGCCGCGAATGGTGGTCTTTGCGGTGTTCCTGCAGATGCTCAGTCAGGGCCTGGATTCTTGCTGTCAGCAGGGCAATTTGTACTTCGGGTGAACCAGTATCTGACTGGTGTCGCTTGAACTTGTCAATAACCTCTTGCTTCGCTTCGGTTGTTAGGGTCAATTTGCCCACCTCTTTTTCCTTACAGCGCCTGCCGGTGGGTACGGTAGGCTGCCGCTGCCACACATTAGCATTGCCCAGTACCGAGATAGCCGCCGGAAACTCGGCAATCCCAGAGTAGGGCTGTGCAGCAGTAGTTACAGTCTAACATATATGCGGCCTTATGTAAAGTCTTTGGCGAGTGTTGTCATAACTTAGTTTTTATAGCAGTCACTGCTTGCCCTGAGGAGGTATTGGCTAAAGCTGTTCCAGCCACTGCTCGTCACTAAGCAGTTCGACCAGATCGTTCAGAAAGGGCACTGCTTGAGTGGCATCCAGAACGCGATGGTCTACCGTGAGCGTTAGGTAGGTGCTGGCGCGGGCGACAATTTCATCATCAACCACCATCGGCCGCTTCTTCATAGCGCCAATAGCCAGGATTGCCGTCTGCGGCGGGCTGATGATGGCATTGAACGCATCCACGACCGTCGGCCCAATATTGCTAATAGTAAATCCTGCTCCCATCTGCAGCGAGGCCCGCAGTCGCCCGCTCCGGGCCAGCTTGATTAGCTCAGCAGTATTCTCGGCGATTTCGTCCAGGCTCTTTTTGTCTGCGCCAAAAACCGTGGGCAGCAGCACGCCTTCGTCGGTGGCGCAG
>JALGTS010000122.1 GCA_029821255.1 Candidatus Zipacnadia bacterium | reverse complement strand
GAGGGCTTCCGCTTTGCCCGACCGCTGCGCTGGCTGGTTGCCCTGCTGGGTGATGAGCTGCTCAACTTGGAGATAGCAGGAGTGCGAGCCACCCGGACCACCCGTGGTCACCGTGTCCTGGGAGCTGACAGGATTGAAATGGACCACCCCAGCCGATATCTGGAATTGCTCGAAGCCAACGGTGTAATAGCAGATCATCGCCGCCGCCGGGAGATGATTGTCCAGCAAGCCACCAAACTCGCCGCTGCCCAGGGCTACCGCCCGCGAATAGATCCCGATATCCTCACCGAAGTCAACTTCCTGGTTGAATATCCCGCCTGTGTGATGGGCAGCTTTGACCCCCAGTATCTGCAGTTGCCCCAGGAAGTTATAGTCACAGTGTTGCAGGGTCATCAGAAGGCCTTTGCGGTTGAAGATCAGCAGGGGAACCTCGCCCCGAACTTTATTGCGGTCACCAATGCCGATCCTGCAGCAGCCGATATAGTGCGTTCGGGGTGGGAGCGAGTAATCGTCCCCCGGCTGGATGATGCCCAGTTCTACTACGAGCAGGATATGCGCCAGCCCTTGGCCGACCGGCGCGAGGCACTCAAGCGTGTCACGTTTATGGAAAAGCTGGGCACCCTTTACGACCAAAGCGAGAGACTGGCCGCGTTGACTTCATGGTTAGCTAACCATCTGGACGAGGTGAGTGAATCACAGGCACAGACCGCACAACGGGCGGCTGAGCTCGCCAAGTGCGATCAAGTCACGATGATGGTACGTGATGGCAAGCTCGGCGAGGTGCTGCAGGGAGTCATCGGCGGATACTATGCTCAGGCTTCCGGTGAATCCGAGGCGGTCGCGACGGCCATTTCCGAGCAATACCTTCCTGTGCAGCCTGGTGACCCCATCCCCGCAACCTGGGCGGGGCGCCTGCTCAGTCTGGCCGATAAAATGGACCACCTGGCGGCGTGCTTTCGGTTGGGTAAGATTCCCAAAGGCTCAGCCGATCCGTATGCACTGCGCCGACGAGCCACCGGCGTGCTCCAAATTGTCTGCAAAAGCAGCATACACTTCTCGCTGTCTGACCTGGTGAGGCACAGCCTGGAGCTATTGCCGCAGCCAGGGCTTGAAGCGAAGCTGCTCCCAGTTGCACAGACGGCCGCGCAGTTGCTGGATTTCTTTGCTGAGCGACTCCAGGTAGTCTGGGAACAGCAAGGAATTGACTACGACATCTGCCGGGCGGTGCTGGCCTCCAACTGGGATGACATCGCTGAGGCTGACGCACGTGCCAAAATGCTGGCCGAGTTGCGCAGCACTAACCCTACGGCTTTTGCCAACTTAGTGACTGCTGCCGAGCGACCGGCCCGCATCGCCCGCCCGGAGCATATCCCCGAAGTCGCTGCAGTTGACCCCAGCCTTTTCGAACATCCAATGGAGCACCGGCTTCTGGAGGAATTCGCTGGAGTCCGTGACGAGGTAGAGAGCCTGCTGGAAGATAAGGCACCCGACTGGGCGCAAGCAGCTGTACTCCTGACCAGACTGCTGCCGGTCATCCATCAGTACTTTGAAGAGGTAATGGTTATGGTTGAAGATGAGGCCTTGCGCCACAACCGACTGGCACTGCTCCGCGACATTGACCAGCTTTTCCTACGCCTGGCCGATTTCTTGGAAATCGTTCAGAGCAACAACCAAGGAAGCTAAGCAAGCCTCATGTGCCCGCCGCTGCCGGGTATAGAGCCCCAGGTTTGCGGGTACAATGAAATTGGACATCTGCCGCTGCGCTGCAAATCACGCTGATGCTCCGCTCAGGTAGAATATTGGGGAGAGGCCGGTGGGCAAATGCGGTTGATAGTGCAAGTGGGTTTTACTGCGTTAATGGCGGCGATTGGCTCGTCATTGGGGCAGCAGTTGGGTGAAGAGCAGGGCATGAAGCTGGGGGTACTTGTGGGAGGGGGCTTGGGCCTGCTGATAATTTTTGTCCTGCACGCAGGCAATAGCAACAAATAGAATAGCCGTGCTAACAAAGATGGCAGCCCCTGAGCCGAGTCAGCTACTACCTCGCGTCTGCCGCTCGTTGGCCTACCTGCACCAACAATCGTTCAGCGATAATGACCGCCGCATAGTCGTCCACAGGGCGGGGCGGTACTCTCAAGCCCAGAGGAATCAGTCGTGCCAGTCCCCGCGGCGGGTTATCTTCCCAGTATCTCTGCCGTGCCAACCTGGAGGTCAGTTCTTCGTCTACGGTAGTGACGGGCGTAGCAATACCCGCTTGGACCAACTGGTCATAAGTCTGTCCCGCACCTGTACGGTCACCTATTGCCACCTTGTCAATTGCGAATTCCTCTGCCAGCCGACTTACAATCTCTGGAAGCTGAGCCAGGGGCACCACATCTTGATATAATGTGCCTCGCTGCCGGCTGACCACTGCTACACCACATTTATCGGTACCCGGATCAAGTCCCAGAACTATTGTGTCATCACGTGCCATAGCCTGGTTAGGATTCAGACTCCTCACCTACCTGTATCGCCACCAAGAACGGGGAAAGGCCAGCCCGATAGACATCCTCAGCGGCTATTGCCCGAACCGTTTGCGGCTTGCCGGCTGCCAGTAGCTGGTCGAGGGCGGATAGCAATTGCTCGGCGGGCACATCGCCGTACTGGCCGGTCTCGGGGTGAGGGAGGATGCCCTGTTGCTGGGCTTCGCTCCGGAGTCTACTCAGAATGGACCAGACTTGGGCAAACACCTTATCGCGGCTGAGACTACCGTCAATCTGCAGGCGCACTATGGTTTCACCGCGCTTGTATACCAAGCTGTTGGGAATCACCACCAGTATCACGGGCACGGGCTCAGGCTCGGGCTGCGCCGCAAAAACCGTGGCCAGCACCTTCATACTCACGATGTAACTATCTTCCTGCCCCTCTTTGATCTTTCGGGCTACAGCAACGATTATTCGATCCTCACTGACCTCTCCAAGTCGTTTGCCCTCAGGGATGGGAGCCAACACGCGGATAGCTCGGCCCTCTTCTATCTCTATGCCCCTGGCTCTCACCATCTTGGAGGCCAGCACCACATTTTCCCATAGTGAGCTTTCTATCTGCTCTACAGTTTGGTCAGACCGGATTACTATGCGCCCCAGTTCCTCCCCCGCATCAAACAGCTTAGGTCCGTAAACTGCCTGTTCCCAGCCCTGCAATGCTGCATCTAAGTTCTTCAGCTCAACTTGCAGCTTGTTCAGCCGCTCCAGCTTTAACTCTAGTTCTTCCTGCACGGGCTGCAGTTCACGCTTTTTATTCTCTAACTCGCGTCTGACAACCTCAACCTGCCCCTGAGTGCTTTCCAGTTGCCTCTCAATGCTATCTACCTCTGCCTGGAGGCTGTCTCGCTTGCGCCGGAGGGCTTCTTTGTCGGCGCGTGCCTGATTCAGCATGGCTTTTGACTGCTGCAGTTCGGAGCGAGCACGCTTCAGCTCTACGCTGATGCGTTTGGCCTCTGCCTGAAGTCGTTCCCGCGCGGCTTGCAGCTCTACTACACGCTCTTTGAGGCCAGCAACTTGGCCATATAGCTTCCTGGTTTGCTGCTGGAGCGTCTCAGCTTGCTGCTGCGCCTGCTCTGCGTTAGCACGCGCATCTGTTGCAGCACGGTGGAGGTCTCCAACTTGCACACTTAGCAAGCGCTGCTGGTCGCGCAGGTGCTGAATATTGAACAGCGCATCCTGCACGTAACTACTGCCGAGCGCAGCGACACCCAGGCCGATCAGAGGCAGAGCGGCGCCGACGACAATGCCTACTACGCGGGCCGTGGTACGCGGCCGCAGTCCAAACAAGCTGCTGCGCCGCTTGCCCAGCCGGTAGCCAATAATATCACCCAGCCAAGCGATAAGGCCCCCGGTCGCTGTCAGAACTATCAGCGCGATTATTGTGTAAGCCGACACCTTCACCACTTCCAATTGTCCAACGATACTGCTTAGTGGGAGGCGTCTATCAGCAGTCCCAGCCCAACACCATAGAGTATCAAATTGGGCAGCCACGCGGCCAGAGCTGGCGGCAATGCCCCTTGTTCTCCCACCACACGCAGAATATTGAAGATGATATAATATGCCAGAATGATGGCCAGAGAGATGCCCAGGCCCACACCAGTGGTAGTGCGTTTAGGGCGCAGAGCCAGAGGCGCCGCGATAAGGGCAAAGCCCAGCGCGCTCCAGGGGATAGCCAGGCGAATATGATAATACTCGACCAATTCCGCCAGCTTATTCTGCGCGGCTGCTGGCAGTCTGCGCATGCGCTGGATGTCCCGACTCAATTCTGCCAGGGTCATATCCTCCGGCTTCTTCATCAGGTCTTTCACCTGCCAGGGCGCTTGACCAACCTCAATTACCACCGTCATCCCCTGCTCTGTGCGGCGGCCCCCGTCCGCCAGATAGGTCACGTGCACAGTGTGGTACATTCTTATCTTCGTACCACGCCAAACCGCCTCTTCAGCAGTGAAGTACTCGCGAAACTCACCATCACGGAATTGAGCAATCCACACATCACGCAACTGGCCGCTTTCTACATTGAAGTGCTCAGCCTTTAGCAGAATGCGGGGAGGCTGCTTCTCAGGAAGACTCAGAAAGAGATAATCTTGCCGGGCTACGGCCCCCTCAGCCAACTCGGCCAGCAAC
>JALGTS010000367.1 GCA_029821255.1 Candidatus Zipacnadia bacterium | reverse complement strand
TTGAGCTACTCAAAGGCATTTACAGGCACTTTAGACAAAGGGCAAGACAGGGAAAAACAGGTCCGAGGCCCTGGAGGGGAGGGCCGTAGCAGAAATGGCAAACCTATAATTGAACCCAGATTATGCGCGAACGCCGACAAATCGTTCCAAGGCAATGGGACATTCCGCCCCTGCCTTTCACCAAATAGGTGCTTTCAAAGTATTGTGACATCTTACCCTATGAGTAAATACCGAAATTGGCGCATAATCTGGGTTGAAATCTCCCGCAAATTTATTGGGTCCCATCCGCAAATCAAGACCTTCTTATCTTATATCTACCCATCTGTCTAAATCAAGGGCACAATATTTGCTTATTACAGACAAATTAGTATAAAATTTTCCTTCACATTTATTGATAAATAGGCAACTTCTGGCGTATCTTTGAAATATTGATTTCGTTTTTAGTTGTGTCTATTATGTCGCCGATAAGTGGCTTTTTGGATTTACTAAATACAAAATACGTTTCAACCCAATACCCTGCTCTTTTTAATTAAATCGTAAAAGCGCACATCTATCAATTTGGGTCCTCGTTCTTGACCAATAATTAACAATTGCTCGTCCATAGGTGTTTATCATGATTAATGCCAAATTTAGTAACTTGGAAGTGGGATGGGGTTTAGGAAAAGGCAAAGATGGCTTTCGTGTGGGAATGGATGCCGCACGCAAGGCCATGGATTCCATTCAGAGACATCCCCTGTCTGCTTTATGAACTGGAGGCATTGCTTGCAGGTGTTTGTGAAGTGGTGGGTGATGCGCCTGTGTTGGGTGCCACAACAGCAGGAGAAATATTGGATGGCCCACATCAGCAAAGTGTTGTAATTGTGACTCTGGCATCGCCATTTCTAAGTGTAAGGGTTGGAATCGGCAGGGACGTTTACCTCAGATATATGGCATCAATTAGAGCTGGATGGCAAATCTGCCTTTGGAATCTTATTTTCTCCTGGTAATACAAAACATGCTGACTCAAAGAGTTTTGAGGTCTTGGAGGAGTTAAAAGAGCTCTCTGGTGGCCTGCTGCCAATTATTGGTGGAAGTTGTGCTGATGACTGGCACATGGAACAAAATTATGTGCTTTTTGGTGCACGAGCATATCCTGACAGTGTACTTGTTGCGGTTTTTGAAACCCAATTGAAGATAGGCATGGGCCTTAGCCATGGATTCAAACCCACATCCAATACAGCGGTGGTAACCAAATCCGAGGGCCATGAGGTGCTCCAATTAGATAACAGACCTGCTGCAGAAGTATATTCGGAATTGACAGGGTATTCAGAAGAAGAGTTGATACGGGCAATACAGCATCAAAGTGGCCTCTTATTTTACCAAGCAAAGGGGGATCAGATTTTCCCAGCCAATGATGGAGGGCATCCCCTTAGTAATTATGGAACCAGATAAAGGTAGTATGATTACAGCAGGTAGAGATGCTGTAAGAACAGCCCTTTTAAGAGGAAGAATTAAGGACCCGTCCCTTGTTTTAACCTTTTCTTGTGCCCTCCGTTATAGGACCCTGGCAGATCAGTGTCCTGAAGAGATCTTCAAGATGAAAGAGCTTTTGGGTGATGTTCCGGTGGCAGGTTTGTACTGCTTTGGTGAGCAAGGTCTAGGAGATGATTGGATAAATCGGCATCAGAACAATGTGATCAGCGTCCTTGTCTTTGGGCAGGAACTATCTAGGACCGCCCGGGCCTCAATAGAACACGAACGACTTTTGAAGGAGCTTAAGTTTAATATAGAGCAGAAGGAAAGGGCCGAAAAAAGGATAAGTTATCTAAATTCACTTTTGCTTGCTATAAGGAATATTAATCAGATCATCGTACGGGAGAAAGACCCAATTCGTATGATCAAAGGGGCATGTGAAAATCTGGTGAATACAAGAGGATTTCAAAGCACATGGATAGCCTTGTTTGGTGAATCCGGGCATTTTGTAGCTGGCGAGCAAGGGGGGTTGGCAGTGTAGAGCAGTTGAAAAGAGGGACCATGACCTATTGCACGCAAGTGGCCCTGAACAGAGCAGGAGTTAATTACATAAATGATCCATCTTCGGTTTGTCCTGCCTGTATCCTTGCCAGGAAGGCCTTATGTAGAGAGGCAATAAGTATCAGATTGGAGCATGACGGGAAGGTGTTCGGTGTTATGACCGTATTGCGCTCCGAAACCTATCCTCAAGACGAAAGAGAGCAAGAGTTAATAAAAGAAGTGGCCGGTGATATTGCCTTTGCTCTTAAAGGCATGGAGCTAGAAAAGGAAAAGAGGCGTGTTGAAGAGGTCCTTAAAAAGAGTGAGGAAAGATACCGTACCCTGGTGGAGGAGAGTTTTGACGGTATATTTATTCAAAAAGGCACAAAGATTATTTTTGCTAACCGACGGTTGCATGAGATGTTGGGCTATGGGCAAGGAGAGTTAATCGGGGTTGAGCACTGGCGCGTGTATCATCCGGAATATCAAGAGATCACCAGGCAAAGGGCACGTGACCGGATGGCAGGTAAAAGGGTGATTACACACTATGAGGTAAAACTCCAGAGAAAAGATGGCTCTTGGTTTTACGGAGAGATTGGCACAAAGGTTATTGAAGTTGAGGGAGAACCAGGGATCCAGGTCTGGATAAAGGACATAGATGAAAGGAAACGAGCCGAAGAGGCTCTAAAGAGTCAGGAAGAGAAATTCAGGACCCTCGTTGAAAAATCCCCTTTTGGCATAGCAGTTATTGCAAAGGATGGACGCTATAAATACATAAACCCCAAATTT
>JALGTS010000121.1 GCA_029821255.1 Candidatus Zipacnadia bacterium | reverse complement strand
CGCAGCCTGGCCCTGCTCATTGAGAATCGTGGATATCACTCCAGCGGGGTACAAGCCAGCCAGAATCGCCAGATCAACCGCCGCCTCGGTGTGGCCGGTACGCCGCAGCACTCCTCCCTCAGCAGCACGAATAGGAAAGATGTGGCCAGGCCGCACCAGATCATCCGGCTTTGTCTCCGGATCAATTAGAACACTGATAGTGATAGCACGATCGGCGGCAGAATCCCCAGTGACGACACCAAACTTGGCATCAACTGAAACAGTGAAGGCAGCGCGGTCGCCACCCTGGGCTTCCGGCACCATTAGCGGCAGGTCTAATTGCTCAAGGCGCTCGCCGGTCATTGCTACTCCCATCAGTCCGCCGGCCTGCCGCATCATAAAGTTCAGCCGCTCGGCAGTGACGTGCTCAGCAGCCAGCACCAGATCGCCAGTACTGGGCCCCTCAGGCTGGTCCACCACGACCAAAAACCGCCCGCCTTTGACCTGTTTGATCGCTTCTTCTACGCTAATCATAATAGTCAAGAAGTCTAATAAAACCCATGCTCAGCTAAGAATTCTTCGGTAATTGTGCGAGCACGAGCTTGGGGCATTTGGTGCAACATATTGTAGACGTATTTGGCGAGGATATCAACCTCAATGTTAACCTGAGCGCCTGCGGAAAGCCGACCCAGGTTGGTATGTTCAAGCGTATAAGGAATGATAGCTACGGAGAGATCTTCCTCAGTGACACTGGTGACTGTCAGACTTATTCCGTCAATAGCAATGCTCCCCTTTTCAACGACGAATGGCTGCCACAAGGCCGGCAGCGAAAAGGTAAAATAGATGGTCTCAGCAGAGGGGGTGCGCCTTATTAGCTTGCTGACGCAGTCTACGTGCCCCTGCACAAAGTGGCCACCCATTCGCTGACCAGCCGCCAAAGCGCGCTCCAGATTTACTACAGTGCCTCGCCGCCAGTTATTGACGGTAGTGCGCTGGACGCTCTCAGCACCGACATAGAATCTAAGCAGGCTACCGTTGGTCTGCTCAACCGTCAGGCAGATGCCGTTGACCGCCACACTGTCGCCAGCTGCACACTCGGCGCCAATGGTGGGTGCGTCAATCACCAGGCTCAGCCCCTCACCTGTGGGTGAGATCGCCGTCACCTGGCCGACTTCTTCAATTAGTCCGGTGAACATGGGTACGCGGTCACCAGTATATCTGCGCCGATCTGCTCGACGCGGTGAATATGGACGCTGTGGGCATCGGCAAGGTTCGGTACTGGCCTTCCCTTGATGGGGCTGAGCGCACGGTCGTCACCCAGGATTTTGGGTGCATAGAAGAAAAGAAATTTATCAATTAATTGCTCCTCCAGCAATCCTCCCACCAACTGTGCGCCGCCCTCAACCAGCACCGACATCAGGTTGCGCTCCCCAAGTTGGCGCAGCAGCTCTCTCAGGTCTACTTTGCCCTCTTTCTCCGGCACCCAGATGATCTGGGCACCGGCCCGTTCTAATTTTGCTGCCCGCCTTTGCGTTTTATCGTCGCCGACCTTTGGCTCAGCCACCGCGATTAGGCACGGCGCGTTGCTCTCTACACGCAAGACTTGGGCAGTGGGCGGCGTGCGGGCGTAGGTATCCACCACAACGCGCACTGCGTCCCGGCTGCCCGGTCGTCCGATGCGCGTGGTCAGAGCCGGATCATCGGCCTCCACCGTAGCCCGACCCACCATCACCGCGTCGCTACGATCCCGCAGGATATGAACGAATTCCCGTGCTTCTTTACCCGTTATCCACCGGGCTTGCCCGCTGCGTGTGGCAATCTTCCCATCCAAAGTACAGGCCAGCTTGACTGTGACGAAAGGATAGCCGGTCTGCTTGTGCTTAAAATAGGCCTCATTAAGCTCACGGGCCTCCTCCTGCAGCAGGCCTGCTACAGTCTCAATCCCGGCCGCCGACAGGATCTGGGCAGCACGCCCGGCGTTAGCGGGGTCACAGTCCTCACAGGCGTAGACCACGCGGCTGATTCCCGAGGCAATTATGGCATCGGTGCACGGCGGGGTCCGTCCATAAGTAGAACACGGCTCGAGGGTAATGTACATCTCGGCTCCTCGGGCTTGCTCACCCGCCTGCTGGAGGGCTATGATCTCGGCATGGGGCTCCCCCGCTGAGCGGTGGAAGCCTTGCCCCATTACCTCATCACCTGCCACTACAACTGCACCAACTGCCGGATTAGGAGAAGTCCGGCCCAGACCGCGCTCGGCTAGCTCCAAGGCCCGCTTCATATATTTCCGATCGCGAGCAGCAGTAGTCACGACTCGTTCTCAACGTCCTGCTCGGTCTTATCCTGGTTCTGTTTGGCTTTGGTGAGCTTATCTATCTCCCGGCGCATATCGGCCAGTTGCTGATACAATTGGGCCTGGGCCTGGCGTTGTACGGTTCGCACCTGGTGCAAGTCCAGCAACGCCAACACGACCACCACTACGACGATCGCTAAGATGCCCAGCCCCCCCACGAGGATCACCGTCGGATCTGGGCTTCCGCTCAGGTATATCTTCGCCCAGAAACCCAATCCAATGATAGCGAGCAGCAACGCGGCCATTACCAGCCGCAGCAGAAGCTGCCGGCCTGAGATTATCGTCCGGCCGCGTAAGTAGTTGCTCAGCTCTACAAGTACGGCGATAATCAGCGCGACTGCTACTATAGCCAACAGAACCGCAAGTGTGTAATTTGTCATAGCAGTCTCCACCCTCATATTACCACAATGCCGCGCTCCAGGCAAGCCAAACAGAGGCGTACAGGAGGCCCTTGACTTCCTCGGTGAAGTATGCTACTATAATCAAAATCAAAGAGGATAGCTTGCGTGTGCAGGAAGATGGTGCAAAGCCATCGCTGCCCCGCAACTGTAATCGGGGACGAAACCCGCAAATAGCCACTGAAGACCATCGGCCTTCGGGAAGGCGCGGGGAGTAGGATGAACCGGGAGTCAGGATACTGCTACGCAAGCTAAGGCCAGTTTCGTCTCCTCGCGGGAGGAGGTGACTGTTTTGCTTTAATAGCCACCGCTGCTCCCCGGAGCAGCGGTTTTTTGTTTTGTCGCTCCGGACAATTGAATAACAGATGTGGCAGTACCAAACCGCAAACCCTGCTTTTGAGGTGAGACAACAATGCTACAACTTCGCAGCAACCAGAAAACTGGCTTCACGTTGATAGAACTGCTGGTGGTGATAGCGATTATCGCTATCCTGGCGGCCATCCTTTTCCCGGTGTTCGCCCAGGCGAGGGAGAAGGCCCAGCAGACACGCTGTTTGTCCAATGTCACACAGCTTGCATTGGCTTTTCTGATGTACGCGCAGGACTACGATGAGACGATGCCGCCCGCTTATTACTATACGAACGGGTGGAGTGAGGAACACGGCTGGGATTTCTGCATAGATTGGGCCAATGGTACCCATAGCCTTGGCCTAATTGGGCCTTACACGAAGAATGGACAGATTGCTCAGTGTCCCACCGCCCAAGGCCTGGAGTCGTGGGGGCGACCGTACAGCGGGTATGCTTATAATGCTTCTTACGTGGGTGGCTCACCTGACGAAGGTCTTACCCCTGCTGCGCTGGGAGAGATCGCTCACCCTTGCGAGACCGTGATGCTGTGTGACAGTGCCTACTGGAATGTTCCCTTTGGAGGGGGCGACCCATCTGTGGCGGCCACCAACTATCTACGCGCGCCGGGCGATCCCTTCCGAGTTATGTACGGGATCGGGCCTAATGTCCATTTCCGCCATAACGGGACAGCTAATGTCGCCTATTGTGATGGGCATGCTAAGGCGGCGGGACAGAAGTTCAATGTCAGTCCTAATGACGGCTCGTTGGCCGACCTGTCGGAAGACGATAGCGCCTATGACTTAGAGTAGGCAAATAGCTGAAATAGTAGTGGGGAGGTGTGTTCATAGTGAAGAGATCAACTTACAAACGGCTAGGGCTTGTAGGGCTGATCGTTATTATGCTGGCAGGTGGGTGCCAAACCTCCAGGCAGCCTTCTGATCGACTCCCAGCGGCACATCTCCCCACAGCAGTTGTCCCGGGCGCGAGTAAGCCTTGGCCCCGCTCGTTCACTGATGATCTGGGCAATACGGTAACGCTGAGCAAGCCTCCCCAGCGTATTATCAGCCTCTCGCCCAACCTGACTGAGATAGTCTTTCTGGTCGGCGCTGGCCAGCAATTAGCCGGACGGACCGACTTCTGTAACTACCCTGTGGAAGCGCAAGCTAAGCCGTCCATCGGCGGCATTATCAACCCCAGTTTGGAGAAGCTGGTCAGCCTGCAACCTGACCTGGTACTGGCCGCCCGTGGAGTGGATGCCGCCTTTGTTGATCGGCTGATAGAGATGAAGATTCCTGTTCTGGGCTATGATCCCCAAACATTGGACGATGTCATTGCCTTAGTGCGACGCATTGGCCGAATCACCGGTCACGATGAGCAAGGCGATGAAGCTGCCAAGGCTCTTGCCAAGCGCAAAGACAGGGTAGCAGCCCAGCATCGCGGAGCGGGCAACAGCCTGCGAGTGCTCTTCGTTCTGTCACGCGACCCACTATTCGTGGCCGGAGCCACCAGCTTTGTGGACGATATGATTCGGACCTGTGGGGCACGCAACGCCATCCGCGACGTCAGCACGATT
>JALGTS010000120.1 GCA_029821255.1 Candidatus Zipacnadia bacterium | reverse complement strand
CAACACCTCCTCAACGCTGCGGTCACTGGCTAATACAGTAGTCAGACCCTCTGCATTATCTATGCCAAAACGTTTATGAACTGTCGGTCTGCGCAGATCAGCATCAACAACAATGACCTGCTTCCCCTGTCGAGCCATCGTCAGAGCCAAGTTGGCAGCTACAAACGATTTGCCTTCGCTTGCTCCCGCCGATGTTATCACCAGGCTCTTAAGTTTCTGGTCTACTGAGGCGAAGTTCAAATTGGCATGGATGGTCTGGAAGGCTTCGGTCAGTGCGGACTTGGGTGCCGCTCCGGTGACCAGCATAGGGTCATTCTCGGAAAAGCGCGGCACCGTTCCCAGCACGGGACTGCCAAGAAGCTCGTCAATCTCCTCGGGGCTCTTAATGGTATCGTCTAAGTATTCAACCAGCGCCGCCAACAAAAGGCCAACAATGAGACCCAACACGCATGCCAACGCAGTGTTCAACTTGGTTCTGGGGCGGATGGGGAACTTCGGCGGGACTGCCGGCTCAACCAGCCGAGCGTGGGACAGCTTCATAGCCTCAGCAACTCTTATCTCGTGATACTTTTCCAGCAGCAGAGTATATACTTTATCCGCGACTTTCTGAGCACGAATAAGGCGACCTAACTCCTTTTCCTTGCTGGGTATTGCGCCCAGTTGCGCCTCGGCTTTCTGCATCGCTTGCACCAAAGCCGTTACGCGCTGGTGTGCTGCCAGTTCTCCAGCTCGGCTGTTGGCTGCATCTATAAGTAGCTGGTCGTATACCGGGTTAGCCTCCTGGGTAGTGGAGGCCAGGACAGTTTCAAGCTGCTGGGATAGTTGCTGCTTGACCATCTGAATCTGGGAATCCACCGCTTGCACCTGCCGGCTTTGTGGTGTGTATTGCTGAAGCAGGCCTGCACGCTTCTCCTCCAACTTGGCCAGTTCAATTTCCAGCTCTTCCACCACAGGGTTTCTCTGTTGGGTCGAGCCCTGCAAGCGAAATTGATCCTGCTCGGCCAACTTCTGCTCCGCCGCTTTGCGGCGGGCTTCGGCAGCCTGGGCTTCAGCCTGCGCCCGCGCCAACTCTTCGGTTATTGTCCCCATCACCTCAATCTGCTGCGCGGCTTCCTTGTCCAGGTCAGTTATCCCTGTAGCCAGCTTATATTCCTCAACCTGTTGCTCAGCGTCCGATAGGTCTTGCTTTATCTGTTCCAACTGTTTCTCCAGAAAGCCCGCTGCGCTTTGAGCTGACTCGCGGCTATACTCCTGGTTTTGGGATATGTAGTTGGTCGCGATAGCATTAGCTATTCTTGCTGCCAACTCTGGGTTAGCGTGATCAACATGAATCTCGATCACATCAGTATCGCGGACTGCCTCAACTGAGACCTGTTTGCGAAATTCTTGCAGGCCAAGCTGGAGATCTAATTCCTTCATCACCGCCTCCATAATGGGTCGACTGACCAGCAACCGCCTATGTGTCTCTATCGTCCGGATATGACTTATGGATAGCGCAGTCCCAACTATCGGAAGTTCGTCATAGCGGCCTGACTGCGGCGTTCCAGCTTCCACCAATAGGGCCGCCGTAGCCCGGTACACCGGCTGGATAAGCGAGTTGCCGAGCACCACCACCGCAACTACAACTACAAAGACTTCTATGACTATCCATCTGCGTCTCTGGATGACCTGAAGATATTCGCGTAGCCCCATCTCTGAGGATGATTCGGACAACGTAGTGGCTCCTTTCAATTAACGATAAAGATACGCAAGGCTGAACGCACCTGCCGCCAGGTGTGTCTTCAAAACTTCCCAAATAACCACCACAGATTGGCGGCCGAAGTTATTATGCTGGCCCAATCCTGCCAGTGGAGCTGCTTGGATTCGGGTACGAAGATGATGTCGTCGTTTTGGATCATCAGCTCCTCAGGGTCGGCGCGCCCTTCCATAATCCTCTGCAGATTGACTGGCGCAGGCTGAGCGTCCGGTGAGGTCTTATGCATCACGAGCGTATGCTCCGGAGCCGACTTGTCAGGTACTATCCCACCAGCCTTGCTAATTAAGTCAAGGATGGTATCTCCGGTTTCAATGGTATAGACGCCCGGGCTAGCAACTGCCCCGAACACTGCGGCGCGGTTTCGGTTGGCGGGAACTATCACTGTATCACCAGGCGCACATAATACGTCGGGCCCTCCGACTCCCTCCCGTAACAGTGGCTCATAGTTGACGGTATACTGTTCCCCATTGGGGCTGATGATGTGAATGTGTTGCAGATCGGCTGCTTGGGTGACTCCTCCAGCCATCGCCAGCAGTGCCGAGAGTTTTTCTCTCTTGCTGAGATAGTATGAGCCGGCCTGACCGACTTCTCCCAGCACCGCCACTTGGTTCCTCGCCTCTAAGATTAGGAGCGTATCCCCTGTGCCCATTATGATATCTGCCTCAGGACGCTGGCCTGATAAGATTCCGGCCAGATCTACCGGCACAGTAGTCTGATCTGGTTTGATCAGCAGTGCCTGAGTTTTGTTGGCCGTGGTCCCACCCGTCTGTTTATCTTGGATAAAGCCGCCTGCCATAGCCAGGGCATCGGATATCTTGCCTCTGTCCGGTAGCTGATAGCTGCCGGGATTCTCCACCTCGCCGACCACACTGACCAGATTGCGCCGCTCAATAACCAACGTGTCACCGGGCTGTAAGACGATATTGCCAGAATCAGAGTCGCCCACCAGTATTTTGCTCAGGTCAACGGGCTGGGGAGCCTGGCCGATACAAAACAACGTGGCTGTTTCTCGTGAGGCATTATCTGTCAACCCTTCGGCCAGAGCGATAGCCTCGCGAATGCCGACCGACTCGCCGTTAGGTAAGCTATAGGCCCCGGGCTTTTGCACCTCGCCCAGCACGTATATCTGGCGGGTTCGGTATCTGATTACGTTTACTGTCACGTCTGGGTTGCGTAGCTGATTCCTTAGGGCTTCAGTCAGTATCGCAGTGATCTCGCTGACAGTTTTTCCCTCGGCTACAACCTCGCCCGCGTACGGATATGAGAATTTACCGTCAGGACGAATCTCTATCGGGTTGCGGGAATCAAAGGTGAGGTCGGTATAGCCGGCTACAGTTATCTGTAATACATCACCGGCCTGCAAGCGATACGGGGCGGTAGCCGTCTGTGCCCCAATAGAATGGCTCGTACCCACCACCCAGAGCAGGACTAAGGCGGATATAAATATAATACAATTTGCACGCAAGTGGCTCATCGTACGGGAGGTCCCTCCTTCGTCGCAGGAGCGATCATTACTAAGCACGGACGCACATAAATAGCATACGGGCCGATTTTACAGGTATCTGGGCCAATGACACAGGGCACTACACCCAACAGTTTCGGTTGGCATTTCCAATGGCGTCAGGGGCACTGTTGCAATTTCTGTGCCATTGTTACCGAACTCAAAACTGATTAGAAGGCAAGAAGACCTAAGATAGGGAAATAGCTACACCTGGTCAGGACAAAATCCGTGCAAGTCAGAAGGAAGATCCAATATGGCACCGAGTCAGTTCAAACTGGGGATGGCACAGATGCTGGTCGAGCCCGGCGAGGTAGACCGCAATCTGAGACGAGCTACCACAATGATCCAGCAGGCCGCCCAGGCTAAGTGTGATATTATGGTCCTGCCTGAATGCCTGGATGTTGGCTGGACTCACCCAGATAGCCGCCAACTGGCTCAACCCATCCCCGGTGAGTACAGTCAGCAGCTATCTGAGGCCGCTCGCACCTGGGGTCTGTACGTGGTGGCAGGACTAACCGAGAGGGAGGGTGATCGGCTCTTCAACGCCGCCGTGCTCATTGCGCCTGACGGCCGTTTGCTGCTTAAGCATCGCAAGATCAACATTCTAGAAATAGCCCAGGACTTGTACGCCACTGGCAATTGCCTCTGCGTCGCTGAGACCTCGGCAGGCACCATCGGCATACCTATCTGCGCTGACAATTTCCCCAATTCCCTGGCTCTGGGCCATGCGCTGGCGCGGATGGGCGCCCAGATGCTGCTCTCACCGTCGGCTTGGGCGGTCGCGGCTGACCATAACAATAAGCGTGACCCCTATGGCGAGTTGTGGCGGCAATCCTTCACCACCCTTGCTCGGCTCTACGACATAACAGTGGTGGGGGTGAGTAACGTGGGCTGGATAACTGCCGGCCCCTGGCAGGGACGCAAGTGTATCGGCTGTTCTCTGGCGGTGGGACCGGGGGGAGATATTATTGCGCAGGGTCCATATGGCGGGGATGCCGAAGCCCTGATTGAACTATCGGTCAGCATTGTCAAGCCACAGGCGCGCGGGACCGCCCTGGCCTCAATGCTGAGGCGGAAGGGCTATCAGGGCCCTTAGTTGCTACTGCAGCCGGCAACCGTCAGCCCTTGTACCAACAATAAGCAGCGCACCGCTCAATCCCCCCTCAGTTGCACAGCGTAACTAGGGGGCGTCTGTTCCGATGGTTACTGACTCACGCCGGTCGGGGAGTTGCTTAAGGTAGACCGGCTCTATTTCCTTCTCAGCCAGTCCCAGCGCTACGGCCACGCCGTGCAAAATAGCCTCGGGGCGGGGAGGACAACCGGGGATGTAATAGTCCACAGGTATTATAGTGTCGGCTCCCCCCACGATATTGTAGCTGTCAAACCAGATACCGCC
>JALGTS010000119.1 GCA_029821255.1 Candidatus Zipacnadia bacterium | reverse complement strand
CTGAATCCCGTACTTGCTAAACAATTGAGCGCGAGCCTGCGCCTTGCCCAGCGAGTAGTTACCTTTGGTCGGTTCGCTATTTACCCAATCCATATCATCACGAACCAGCCTGACCCCGGCCTGGGCCAGAGCCGCGACCAACTGCTCGCTAGGATTGCCCAGGTGGAAGCCGAAGATGCCGTATTCGCCAGCTTCATCATCAGGGCGAGGAATTACACAGAAGGCATCATTGATCCGCTGGCCAGTGGCGAAATTCAAGGTAAGGTAGTATATGCCAGTAGGCATCCGGAAGGGGATGGCCAGATTGCGCGGTTGGCCATTGCCGACTTGTAAGGTATTAACGATGCGTCGGCGTCCCTGGTAGTCAAAGATGGTATAAGTCGCTTGCTGTTGGGGTCCGGTGGCGGTGACCGTCAAGTAGATCGACTCACCCGGGAAAAAGGCGCGGGCCGGACGCGGCGCTGTAATTGTGCAAGAAAATTCCTGGGCAACGACGCATAGCGGCGAATATACTGTTAGTGCCACTGTGGCTGCTATCATTATCAACGCCGCCAGGAGTTGCGCGAAGCCGTTTGTGGCTGTCACGTGCTTTCCCCCCTGTTGTGAGGAAGTCTTCTACTGCATATTTCGGACGATAGCCTTATTTCTTAAACATCGGCGGGAAGCTCCATAGCTGCAACAATATCTGTGGGATTAACGAGACCGCTCTTTCATAATAACTTTGCCCAAAGAGCTTGAGCAAACCAATATTGCAGGAGGGAGGAAATTAAGTTCTGTAGTGGAAGGAGGAAATTATGAGATTTTGGAGAATTTTAGACGATGAAGAGTACTGCCAAGCTTCTTCCAGCTTGACGCATTGGGGAGGTTATGATACCATTATTTTGTACTTAATTTGCTGCTGGCAATAGTTAAAGCAGTGGGGCCAGAAGCGAGGTTAGTGGCGATGCTTGATGTTGAAGGTTTAGTCAGAATGAGCCGTACGAGTGGGGAAGAGGAGATTAAGATTCAGAGGCAAATCACTTTGCCTTGGTCAGAGGCAATACGCATCAGCATACGGAACGTAACTATCCGGCTGGGACGGACCCTAATTACAAGCGCAGGCATTGTGCTGGGGATCGCCTTCTTAAGTTCAGTGTGGACTGGTGGAGTGATTCAAGACGGTTTGCAGCAGGCTCGCCATGAACAAGAGCAGGAACTGATAGCGGCCACTGCCCGTAATCAAGCTGAATCGGATAGCGATGAGACTGAAACCAGCTTTACCATCTCAGAACAGGAGAGGCGAGCTCAGAGCAGCAAACGGATTTGGCTGGTGGTTATGTCGCTGTTGGTTTGCGGAGTTGGTATCACTAATGCGATGTTGATGTCGGTCACCGAGCGTTTTCGGGAGATTGGAACGATGAAGTGCCTGGGAGCGTTGGACAGCTTTATTGTCCGATTGTTCCTGATTGAGGCGGCGGCGCTGGGGCTGCTTGGTTCGTTAGCGGGTATGCTTTTGGGCCATATAGCGATGATAGGCGTTTTTGCGATTAGGGAACGTACTCTGTCGGTGGTGGCCAAGATGGATTGGGGCCGGATGCTGATGTATCTATTGCTTTGCGTACTGATTGGTACGGCACTGTCATTGATTTCTGCGATTGCTCCGGCGGTGCGGGCTGCTCGTATGCGGCCGGCAGCCGCTTTGCAGACCGAAATATAGCCGATGTGCACGGTTCAATCATAAGTATAGTATTGCAGGGTGAGGAAAAACGAAATGGCAAAGATAGAGTGTCCGAAATGCGGCGAACAGATCGAAACGACCGGCATCGTCACTGTGTGTCCCAAGTGTGGGGCTGACTTGCGTGAGGTTGTGGAGGCCCTGGGGCACGAGCGCAATGAGCGAATGAAGACTATTGTTCGCGACGATTCGGTCACTACCCACGAATTTATCGTACGTACCCGTGGCCTAAAAAAGATCTATGTAATGGGCGAGGTCGAGGTGCTGGCACTACGAGATATCAATTTGGATGTGCGGCGCGGTGAATATCTTTCCATTATGGGACCGTCGGGTTCGGGCAAAAGCACGCTTTTCAATATGATTGGCGGTCTGGACAAACCCACCGCGGGCCGCTGCTTTATTGAAGAGGTAGATATGGCGCAACTAGACGCCTTTGAGCTGGCTTGGTTGCGTTGCCGAAAGATCGGCTATATTTTTCAGACCTTCAATCTGATCCCGGTTATGACTGCTATAGAAAATGTTACGCTTCCGATGATCTTTGCCGGTATGGGTACCGATGAGATGATGGAGCGTGGCCGGGAGCTGTTGACCCTGGTCGGACTGGGTGACCGCTTAGACCACAAGCCTTATGAGCTGTCCGGTGGCCAACAGCAGCGCGTAGCGGTAGCGCGCGCCCTGGCCAATTCACCAGCTATTGTGCTGGCGGACGAGCCTACGGGGAATCTGGATCTGCACACCGGTAAAGAGATCATTGATCTGCTCAAAGAGCTTAACCAGGCCAGTGGCGTGACGGTGATTTCGGCTACCCATGATTTGAAGATGATTGATGTCTCTGACCGTGTTGTCCACATCCGCGACGGCCAGGTTGAGCGCATTGAACACCGGCATGAAATCGAACTGGAAGTCGGCGGGATGGGTGGATAACAGCAAGCGACGGACCACACGCAACGGGCGGCTGCCCGCTGGCAGCCCCATAAAGATAGTGCCAAATACCACTTCGGGTGGTGAATGTTAGGTGAGTATGCGGTACTGGAGAGACTGTGCTGTTCTGGTCGGAATAATGGTCGGACTGCTGATTAGTGGGGGTTGGGTTAGCGCACAAACGGAGGAACCCATACTGACCTCCGAGACGGATTATGAGGCAGTAGCTGGTTTGGTCTCCCAGGGCGAAATCGCCCAAACCATTGAGCGCCTCGCAGCAGCCGACAGCCGTGTCACTGGCTATCCTGGATGTGAGCAGGCTGCCCGCTACGTTGAGCGGCGCTTCCGCGAGCTGGGCCTGCAGGATGTTACTGTGGAGGAGTTTACCACGTTGGTCCCCTGGGCTGATTCTGCCCAAGGACCGGCTGCTACGATCGCCACCTCTGATGGTCGCGAACGAGAAATCCTCCCCCTTTGGCCTAACCTGGTGCGTTGTCCCAAGACCCCCCCTGAGGGCTTGACCGGTAAGCTGATCTATGCTGGTAACGGAGAGCTTCGTTCTTTTAACGGCTTGGAAGTCATCAATAGTATAGTGATGGTTGACTTCAACTGTGGCAACCGGTGGTTTAATGCGCCACTTTTGGGAGCCCAGGCTGTCTTGTTTATTGAGCCGGATACGACTTTGCGTGGTGAGGCCGAAGAGAAGTTTCTTTCAATGCCTGTCAACATCCCTCGGTTTTTGGTTCCCAAGGAGACCGCCGACTATCTATTGGCTTGCCTCACGGCTGCTCCTGATACGCAGGTCACTGTTAAATGCGATATGGAGTGGAAGAAAGTTACCGCCAAGAACATTACCGGGCGCATTCCGGGGACCGATCCGCGTCTGAGCAAACAGCAGGTGGTCGTGCAGGCCTACTATGATTCCATTTCCATTACACCTACCCGAGCCCCTGGTGCAGAGAATGCTTCCAGTATCGCTGCTCTTTTCCAACTCATCAAGGTCTTTAAGCAGCATCCTCCCAAGCGCAGCATAGTATTTCTGGCTACTGCTGGCCATTTTGAGGGTCTGGCTGGTGCGAAAAACTTTATCCGTGAACGCGTCCGGGGAGCGCGCAGTGACGCACACATAAAGAAGTTATTCAACGTAGCACAAGAGGCCCGCAAAGGGATAGAAAACGTAACTCGTCGGCTGTGGACTGAGCCTGTGGGGCAGTATCATCTCCAGCGGCGTCCGCGGCCGCTTGATGAGCAACTGCGGGGCCTGCGGTCCCTGTTAGGTAAGGTGATGGTTGCCGCCAAAAAGGCTGATCTACTGGATCGTACAGTAGAATACGCTCGCCGCACCGATCCGAATGCCGGCAAGCTGGTTGTGTACCAATTGACGGAAGAAGAGTTGGCTGAGCGCAAGCGCCTGTTAGATAAATTTGACAGCCGGGTGCCTCAGATCAAGCAGGCGGCCAGCGAGGCGCAAAGTGTCATTAAAGAGGCAAAAAGTCTCGGTCGTGATGCCAGCGACCAGCAGAAGCAGGCTGCTCTGGAGAAGGTTAAGAAAGCTGTCAATGAATTGACTGCCGCCCTGGACTTCAGCGATGAGAACATCTATTTGTGGTTCTCGGTTGATCTATCCAGCCATAATGACGCCCTGGGCTTGTTTTACAAAGCCTACTACTACGACTACAGTGAGCGTGATCAGTGGCGCTTCTCCGATATTGGTAAGAAGGCCCGGGAGTATGCGGAACTGATAGGGCGAAAACTCTCCATCCCTGCTCAGGAGCACTTTGTAGATGGCATAAATGCCATCAAGGGCAAGGCATGGCACACTTATATGGCGGGTCGCCTGGCCCTATCCAGTGAAGTGGCCACGCTGGCGGGGATACCGGGTCTGGGTTTTGCTACGGTAGACGATTCCCGCCCCCTGGTGGATACCCCATTTGATCTGCCCGAGGCAGTGGATGTTGACAACCTCGTCCTGCAGACCCGGTTGCTGAGCTGTCTGCTGGCTGATCTGGTCTCGTTGAGCTGACTGATAATTTCGTTGAGGTCAAGGGGCGACTGGTGGAGTTCGATCCTCAAGAAGCTACCTTCCCCGACAAATCTGTGCCCGGAGCAGTTGTCCTGGCTCGCCCTCGTCAGAAGACCTGTATGGGAGTACGCGGCCAGGCCTTTGATATATCGAGTCCAATCCCACCGGAGGAGGAGAAATCCCAGCAGAAGAGCAGAGGAATTCACAAAAAAAGAGGGGGCCGCTACTGCCTTGTTGGACTGCCGAATGTGCGAGCTGTCGGCGGTGATGTCACCATTGAGGGCTACAAGCTGGATGAACAGACCGGAGCAATCTATATGGCCCCTGATCAGGGCGTCAATGGGGCTGCGGCTGAGCCTATTACCTTTGCGCTTAACCAGCCTGTAAAGCCTGCGACGGTGGTGCTGTTCCATTGCCGGCCTATGGCCATCTACGATATGATAGACCAGCGGTTCTTTGAGTTGCTTTCTGAGATCTATGTATACGATAGTGTCAGCGATTCTGCTCCGGTGGAGTATGGCTATGCGTTGCCCTTGCCTTCCAAGGAGCTGACTTCCAGCTATGAGCCGGTGGCGGTAGTGTTTGCACCGCCAGGTATGCGGGTCAAAGTGACAATGGGCGCTAGCCTGCTTGGCCTGCAGTTTTTGCTCATCAATGCTACCGACGAGGCGCCCACGGGAATTGGATACCTGGTTGATGCTAATCCCTCACTATACGCTACCCCCTATCGAGTAGCTCTGGATATGTGGCGTCTGGATGAGTACCGGATGCGGCGATTGGCAGAACATGGCATCGAAAATGACCGGGTTAAGAATGCTCATAAGCGTGCCAGCGAGGAGATAGCGAAAGCGGCGAGTTTTCTGCGGGCACGCGAGTATGACAAATTTTTCAGCCGCGCCCGCTCGGCTTGGAGTAAAGAGTCAAGCGCCTATCCTCAGGTCCGTTCCACTGAAAACGACGTCATCAAGGGTATCATATTCTATCTGGCATTACTGCTACCGTTTGCTTTCTTCACCGAACGGCTGCTGATTGCAGCTCCTACTATCACTGGGCAGATTGCCGGCGATGTGGCGGTGTTCTTGGTTGTCTTCATCATCATTGCACTGGTCCACCCAGCTTTTGCCATTACCTTTACCCCTACCATTATTCTATTGGCCTTTATCATCCTGGCGCTCACTGTCGTTGTGGTCGGCATTATTGTCCAGAAGTTCGAGGAGCAGATGCAGGCTATCCGCTACCAGCAGACTGGTGTGCATAGCGCTGATGTCGGCCGCCTCGGAGCCTCAGCGGCTGCCTTTAATCTGGGAATCTCAAATATGCGGCGTCGGAAGACACGCACTCTGCTCACCGCCACGACGTTGGTGTTGTTGACATTTACGGTTCTGTCGTTCACTTCGATAGTGCAGCGCACGCGTACTACTAAGCTGCTCCTGCCCCGCTTTGCTGAATACGACGGTGTAATGATCCGTGACTTGGGCTGGTTGCCGATTGGCGAAGCTACTGAGCGGATCCTTAGTAACGAGTTTGGCGGCGAATATTCGGTGGCCGCCCGGAGCTGGTACTACTCTGGCAGCCCTCAGGAGCAGTCATTTATAGCTGTCCGTCGTGGTGGCCGGGCCTACAATGCTACTGCCTTGCTCGGCTTGATGGCTGGCGAGACCCAGATAACTGGAATTGATAGAACTGTCCGTAAGGGGGGACGATGGTTTGAGCCAGGTGAAGAGGATGTCTGCCTGCTGCCTGATGGGGTGGCCAGTCACCTTGAGATTAGCTCCGAGCAAGTTGGCACGGCTACGGTTAGCATATTTGGCAAAGAACTGCGCGTTATCGGTATCATCGATTCCAGCGAGTTCAGCAAACTGACCGATTTGGATGGCGAGCCCCTCACCCCTGTTGACTTTATGGTCAGCCAGCAGCAGTTTGGGCAGCAGGCTGAGCAGCAGACCGTAGTCCGGAAACGCTCAAAGGCAGAACAGCGCCGTGAATATATCCACTTGGCTCCTGATCAGACGGTCCTCGTTCCGTATAGCTTCTTGTTGAATATGGGTGGAACACTGCGCTCAGTGGCAATCGGTATAGGCGATCCTGCAGTAGTTGACAAGGTCTTGGATGATCTTGTCCAGCGCATTGATCTTAATATTTACGGTGGTGTTGAAGGACGGACATATATGTGCAGCTCCATCGGCACTACTGGCGTCAGTGGTATGACTGATCTGATCATACCTATCCTCATCGCGGCTGCTATCGTCCTTAATACGATGTTGGGTTCAGTCTATGAACGAGTGCGGGAGATATATATTTATAGTTCCCTGGGACTGGCTCCCACCCACGTTGCTGCGCTGTTTGTGGCCGAAGCCAGTGTCTATGCCATTTTAGGCGCTATTGTCGGCTACCTGTTGGGTCAGGTCACCGCCCGAGTTTTGGTGCAAACTAACCTGGTAACTGGGCTTAACCTTAACTACTCGTCGCTGTCAGCAGTGCTGTCTACACTCATTATTATGGCCACGGTGTTGGCCTCGGTCATCTACCCGGCGCGGCGTGCCTCGGATATCGCTATGCCTGGTATTGAACGGCGTTGGGCGATGCCCGAGCCTGAAGGCGACAAGATACACATCGTGTTGCCCTTCACGGTAACCGGCGACCAGGCCCTGGGCGTGAATATGTATCTTCATGAGTACTTCACCGCCCACACTGACTACTCATTAGGCCAGTTCTCCACTGATGAGATTGTGCTGGCCCGACGGGACTATGACCATGGTGAAGGATATACCTTAGAGTCAATGGTGTGGTTAGCACCTTATGACTTGGGAGTTTCAGAAAGGCTTGCTATTGAAACTATACCGACTGAAGACGCAGAGATCTTTGAGATCCACGCCGACATCCTGCGGGTTAGCGGTGATGATGCTTCCTGGCTGCGAGTTACCCGAAATTTCATAAACATTCTCAGGAAGCAGTACCTGCTGTGGCGAACGTTTCCTGCTGAACAGAAGGAGGAATATGGTCAGAGAGCTGAAGAACTCCTGGCCGAAAGCTCCTCACAAGTCCAGGTTGAGGCTTAGTCAGTGTCAGGCTTAGCTGATTAAGCCCGAAGAGAGTTACCGAGCTGAGTTTACCGTCATTTCGGAGGTGCTGTGTGGCTCATATAGACCCTGAAATAGAACTATACCGTAACCTGATAGATCAGCCCGATGAGTACACCGACGGCTTTGGGACCAAGGCCATTCTGGGGGCGCTCTTCGTTGGGTTTGTGATGATGCCAGGCGCTATCTACTTGGGGTTGGTGGCTGGGCAGACTCTCGGTCCTGCTGCTGAGTGGACGACAATTATTCTGTTCACCGAAATCGCGCGGCGCTCGTATGTGACTATGTCGCGTGCCGAGGTCTATATTCTCTATTATATCGCGGCTGCGCTGGCCTCTATGCAAGGTGGGCTGGCGTTATCGGGTGGTGCCTTTGCTGGAGCTATGT
>JALGTS010000118.1 GCA_029821255.1 Candidatus Zipacnadia bacterium | reverse complement strand
AACGGCCAAACCCCCATCGGAACTGATACCCAGAATCTGCGAGTTGGAAGCGCCAGTATAACCAGGCATAGCCAAAATCCAGTAAGGCGGCAGACTCATAACCTTATCGGTGCCCACATAGATATCGGCATCGTGCAGCACAATTTTCTCGCCGACAAATACAGTGATGCTGTCAGCCACCAACCATGTCTCTCCAACCACCGGCAGTAGATCGAAAGCGTCATCGGGAAGATCCCCGTCCAGAGAACGGGGCTCCAGGTTGTACAGATTGAAGCCGACCCGCTGTAACCCGACATCGGTGAGCTGTTGCAAGGCCCCGCGTTTGGTGTAGAACTGAAAAAATAGACTCTCACCGGCAAGCTGCTCTTCTTCGCAGGTTATCATGGCGGGCTGAGCACGCAGTTCCATCTTGTTTACATCGAGCTGGACAATATCTGCACCACTGATACTCATCCCTCCGTAGTTGACCGAGGCACAATCGCGTGCTTCGATGATGTTGAGATCTACCGAGTAGCCGACCCACCCACCGTTGATTCTCACTACACGCAACTCGGGGCCGGCTGCCCGACCTTCGGGACGAAACTCCAGATAAACATTATTGCTACGGCTGGTCCCAACGCTTATCTCAATAGTGGCCAGACCGGGCGTATCGCTGGTGGCAAAGACCATAGCAAAGCCAGCAGCAGTTTCCATTGTCAGGGCCTTGGTTCGGTCAAACTCCGATTCCCCTACATATCCGAGGTCGGTGCTGACCACAACCTTAGTACCGTCAGGGGCGGGGCGACCGTTGGTATCACTAACCTTGATGCGAATGCGCGCCGCAGTTTTACCATCAGCAGGTACTGATCGGGGATTAGGCACAGCCGTGATCTGATAGTTACCCAGTCTGCCCCCCTGGGCTGCAGCAGGTGCAGAACAGACCAGCATCGCTCCGCTTAGCCCACCTAATAGCACTGCCACCAGCGCCCAACTGCGGCGCCGGTGGCCTAAAATATAAGTTCCAATTGTCGCCATCAGCCGCAACGGCTCTCTCCAACACTATTCAGCCAGTCTGTTCACTCTCCGGTAAAGTTTACAGCGTTGAATTCTCTCCACTCACTGGTCTGGCTACTTGAGTAGATGGCGCGAATACGGTACCGATAAATGTTACCAGCCGCGACATCAAAATCCGTCCAGTGGGTGCAGCCTACGCCACAACTTCCTCCGCTAACATTCATATACGGTGACCCGTTGACTGAACGCTGGATCTGATAGCTAAGCAAAGTCAAATCAGTTGGAGGCGGAGGATCCCAGTACAGAATGATACCATAATCTTCAACGGTCAGATGATCGGGGACGGGAGGAGCAGCTCCCGGAGCTGGCCCACCATCCTCACCACCTGAGCTGCCAATGATAGCGGCAGCAACACCCAGAATTAGCAGAGGGCCCAGCCATTTCCATTTGCTCTCTCTTTTGGATTGAATAGGTTTGGTCGTAAGCTCGTTCACCGGAGTTCCGGCCATAACCTGCGCAAATTTGCTCGCAGCATCATCTATGGCCTCACGAACCAGCGGACGGTCACTGCCTGTGTAGTCAGCGCGGAGCCGGCTAGCCCCAACAACGGTGAACGACTTCTCTGGCTGCAACACTTTCCTGGCTTGGCCCGTTGCCTGGTCGTAGTTGGGCTCAACCTTGAAGTACGCCCCGCTCAGCGTCACCGTCAGATAGCGTGGCGAGTTATGCACAGCCACACTCTTGATAGTAGCCACCACAATGCCGTCCATACCCAGTATATGCGCCGCTTCTATGGCGGCAGGAAGGTTACCCGGGCCCGCCTGCATGTGCGTCGCCAGCAGTTGCCCCTCACTCTTAGCCCGCCGTACCAGCGGCGAGGAGCGGTGGAATTCAGCAACCTCTAACCCCTCAATACCGCCCAGAGCAATCTGGAGCCTGTTGGTAACCATCTCAGCAAGACCAGCAATCTCACTCCCGCTTTCGTCCACTGCGGGGAACAAAAGCACAGTCGTAGCTGCCCCAGCAGCCTGTACCGGTATCATCGGCCCTGGTGCAACTGCTATTACAACCACAATAGCCAAGAATACTGCGATCAGTCTAGCAAGCCGGTGTGACCTAATAAGAGTCATAGCCTGGCCCTCCCACTTCGAATGCAATTGCTGCTAAGCTCGGGTACAAAATAGCGCGTGTTACAATGGAACTTATCGCATCACGGCAAAGGCACTGATGATTCTACCGGTCTGTCCGGTATCCGGGGAGCGCGCCTCTACTTCTACCAGGTATCGCCCGTTGGGTACCGCCGTACCCCGGTCAGAACGGCCACTCCATAACACCACGTTGCGCCCAGCTTCGCTCAGTTCACCGCTGACCAGATGCTTTACAACCACACCCGAAATATTGCGAATACGCGCCTGCACCACAGCGGCTGAACTTAAGGTATATGATATTGCCCAACTACCGCCTGGAGCGGCTGTAGCAGCCACTTGGCTGACCACCGGCGTGACACTGGCCACTGGCCGAACACTGATCTTCAGTAGCCGTTGCCCACCCTCACCACTATTATATGAGTATGCGCTGTTAGTTCGCATCCAGATCTTCTGACCGCTAGCGGTATCCTCCAGAATAGCAACCATATCCGGTGGCAATGCTTCCAGCGACGGCCACGACACCTTTATGAGCTGATCCGGGGCATCGGTAGTAACTGCCAGATACCAGGTCTGCTCTGTCTGGCTACAGGGACGCACATCAACCAGACAGGGCGGCGCCTGGTGAGTGGGACTGACAAATTCGGCTTGAAGTGCCACACCTGTGCCGGCTGCCGTCGGGGGACTGGGCACATCCATCCGATCCAGCCCCTCTTCAGCTACCTCGCTTACACCAAAGGCCCGCTTTGTACAAACACGACCAGCCCCAGCAACTTCCAACTGAACCTGCCAACCGTTGGACTCCTCCGCACCGGATTCAACAACAGGTACCGAAGCAATCTCCAGCCCTGAGGGGGGCGGAACGATAAGCTGTATCGCATCGCGTGCTAATACCCAATAACCTTCGTATGGATTCAGGCGAATAGCACTGAGCTGCTGCTCCCATTCGTACTCCCCAGTGGCCGGATTATAGCTAAAGACCGCCGGCTGGATATAATTGCGAGCGACAGCTTCGGCCATGGACCACAACTGGCCATTGTGCAGCACCTGGATATCCTGGAACCGGACAGGCAGAACGAAAGGACAGCCAATTTCGTTCCAGCCTGCGGGTAGATCAATCAGGTAAGCATCATCAGTGGAAACCTCCTGAGCATCGTCAGGCAATACAATGGTGACAGCATTGGGATTGTAAACCCAGTACCCCTCACCAGGGATGATGTGAGTGAGGAACTCGTTGGGGAATGTCCGATAGCGACTGGTAGTCGGATCCCATCTAATTAGAGCAGGGTCGTCACTACCACCGAGGGTCAGGTCGCCTAAACTGGCCAGGACATGCTCGGCGTCAGAATTCGCAAATTCGTAGGGGAATGAAAGCATCTCCAGGCCGACAATCGACTCACGTGGCGGCAAAATAGGCAGCGCGGGAATAAAGACCTTGCAGCGAACCAACTTTCCCTCCGGACCGATGAGCTTTATTATCGCAGTGCCAGGCCTCGCCTCGGTGGCCTTGACCGTCCACGAAACCCCCTTGGTTTCATTTACCCCTATCGTGCCGAGAGACTTGTAAACTGATTGGGTTGTCGGCCACAGCTCCAGACCATCGGGCAGTTCAATAGTAGCTCCCGCACTATACCTGGGCACAGTCCCAAAATTGTCAACCCAGAGCTCAATGGGGAAGGGCGAGCGGCCCTCGGGATCAGACAAATAGATATGGTCGGGGCCTTCAACTACGGTAGTAGCCGGGTCATCTCCTTCTTGTTTGACAAGCTGGCGCGGCGCGTAACCGCCCACTGCTATCGTTGGGTCATAGTCAGCGGCAGATGCACCATAGGCTATGTAGCTGACGAAACTAACTGAGTGCCCTGGTTGTATAAGCCGCTCGTTCCACTTAACAGCATATGCCCAATCAGCACCCACCAGCGAGGTGGTTGAAGACGGGACAAAATCAAACCAAGACGACTCCAGATGGGAACTAACGCCGAATTCTATACGATCGGGCAATCCACCGCTACTACTGGTAATAGCTTGTGTGTCTAATATACCCTTGACCGAAGTGGGACTGTCGTCAGAATTCGCGTACGAGACCCACCAATCAGGTAGCCCATGTTGGGCATCAGGAAGAGCCCTCTCCCCGTTTATCACTGTGCCATCAGACAGGTATATGGGCATGCCGTCAAACTGGTCAGTGAGCTTGCCGTGGCGTGTATCGTAGAAGACCCGAACTCCAACCGTGTGGGCCTCGGTATCGGTATTGGTTACAGTCAGCTCCAGCATCAATCCGTCATAGATGAGCATGTAGCGGTGAGCTACCTGGATATAAGCCTGTGGCTCCTCTTCGTCTTCGTCTTCGTCATCGTCATCCTGTTCTGTTGCAACCTCTTCTGAGCTATTGACTGGCAGGCGCGCAGTACCCGATATATCCCGCACACCCATGCTTAGCGGAATAGGCCAGAAGTCTTGAACAGCGGCTGGCGAATCTGCCGTATCGGCAGCAGCCATCAGATCGCTGAGGTCCACATACTGTCCTTCAATGTCAGGGTTTGTTTGGTCAAT
>JALGTS010000117.1 GCA_029821255.1 Candidatus Zipacnadia bacterium | reverse complement strand
CGGTTATTACGGAGAGCATGTATCATCTCACGAATATCCTCTCGCCTCAGCACTTTGATATTATGATGCTGGCGCGCCTGGTTGATCAGTCGGGCACAGACTGGTTCATTGGAGTCGCGGGCGATTACCGTCACCGGAAATCCCTCAGCGGTAAAGCGGGCTCCGCCCAACTCCCAATTGCCGAAGTGGGCAGTGAGCACTACGGCACCGTGCCCCTCGGCGAGGGCCTGGTGAAGATACTCAGCGCCCTCCAGCGCGACAAGTGCCTTCACCTGCTCAGGGGTCATATAGCGCATCTTGAATAGTTCTATCATCGTCTTGCAGATGTTAATGGTTGACTGCAGCGCAATCCGGCGGCACTGGGCGGCCGAGAGCTGTTCTCCGAAAACCTTGCGGATATTCTCGCGCGCCAGGCGCTGGCGCGACGGCCATAGTAGATAGATAAGGTAAGCCAGGCCGGTGGCGATAGCTTGCAGCCAGCGCAACGGCAGTATCCGCGCCAGCCCGTCTATGGTGCGGGCTGTGTTGCGGAGCATCCAGTAGCCAATTCGCTTGCCCATTGTTGGCCGCTTGGTCATCGTACTCTGTACTCTCCTGTAGCCTGTCTGGCGCAACTCACCAGTTCGTCAACGGTCTGCTGACCATTAATTATCTGCAGTTGGCACTCTACAACCATCACCGGCACGTCCAAATCTTGCTCTGGCCACTTCACGGCGTCCTTGGCAGTGATAGTAATGAAGTCGGCCTGCTGAGCGTGGGCCGTCGCTTCGATTTCCCGCAAATCTTGTGCGGTGTAATAATGGTGGTCATCGTAGCGTAACGGCGTCACTATAGCGCCAAGCTGGCACAGCGATTGCTCAAAAGACTGCGGATTGCCGATCGCGGAGACCGCCAGCACCTGTCTCTGGCATATCTCCTCCAATGCTACAGGCTGCCCCCGGAGTATATGAAGCCCGGTGATTCTATGTTTTGTTTCGACCACCGGTAGCTTATCGGCGATCTGGTGGACAAGCTCTTTTAGTTGAACAAGTTGGGATACGTCTACCAAGTCCGTATGGGTGAGCCAGATCTGGTCGGCTCGCTGTAGATGCTTGATAGGCTCGCGCAGGGAGCCGGCTGGGAAGAGCCGCTGGCGGCCTATGTCAACTGTTGCATCAATTAGCACTATGTCAACCAGCCTGTTCATCCGGAAATACTGAAAACCATCGTCAAGTATCACGATGTCGGCATTGGTCTCTTGGAATAGTTGGGCAATGACCGCCTCGCGACGCTTGCCAACCGCTATCGGTACCTCATCAAGCATCTGCGCCAGCAGGTAGGCTTCATCACCGGCGATGGTGACGTCCGGCAAGAGGGTGGCAGTGTTGCCGCTCAAGATGACCGGCTCGCGCCCGATTTGACCTCGGTAACCGCGCAGGACTATTGCTGGTCTCAGGCCGGCTTGCTGCAGGCGACGGGCTAAGAAAGCGGCGGCGGTGGTCTTGCCGGTGCCGCCTATGGTCAGGTTGCCGATGCTGATGACAGGCACCGCCGGGCGGGTGTGCCGCTTGCAGCCGCTGCTATACAGCAATAAGTTTCCCTTAAGGCCCAGCCAGTATAGGCCGGACATCGGCTGCAATAGCAACCGACTGGCGCGGGCTGACAAGCTGGTATTCTGGCTGGAAGTTGTCTTTTCCCACCAGCGGCGGAATCGTGTTGATTGCGTAAAGCCATCGTGGCTTTTCATCGCTCAGTTAGCAATGGGGCCAGCTCAGCGACCATGCGCTGGGAGGCACCGGACTGTTTCTGCAGCAAACTTCGGCCCCTAACCTGGTAAAGTTGGCGCTCTGCTGGGGAAGAAAGCAGGCGATCAGTAACCTCGAATAGCTGGCTAGCATCCTGCACTTGAATAGCTGCTTGTTGGTCTAAGGCCAGGTCGGCTATGTCTTGAAAGTTGTGCATATGTGGGCCAAAGACCACCGGCTTGCCCTGGGCCAGGGGCTGCAGGATGTTATGACCACCCCGCGGCACCAGGCTGCCGCCCATAAATACTACGGTAGCTATACTGAAGATGCGGCTCAACTCGCCGATAGTATCCAGTATCACTCCCCGCACCTGAGTAGTGGAACGCAGATCAATAGCTTTGCCCTGCTGCTGTTCTGCCAACACCCGGCTGCGCCGGTAGGTAGCGTAGCCGTGCTCGCTGACCAGTTTTTCGATCTCGTCACCGCGTTCGGGATGACGCGGGGCAATTACTAATTCCAGGTCAGGATAACGCGTGTGTAGGCGGTCAAAGGTGTCCAGTATCGGTTCATCCTCCCCAGGATGAGTAGAACCAGCGAGCCACACAGCAGACTCCTGGCTGAGGCCGAGATCCTGTCGCCATTTGGCCTGCTCTTCAGGGGGGATGTACGGAAAATTTTCGTCAAATTTGGCGTTGCCGCTTACCTTGACGCGCTGTGGTGGCGCACCCAGGGCAATGAACCGCTCGGCATCTTTTTGCGACTGGGTACAGATCAAGTCAACATTGCTTAGTACCCAGGCAAAAAGTGAGCGGAACAGCCGGTTTTTGGGGAAGGCGGTATCCGAGATGCGGCCATTTAGCACGGCAAGGGGAATGTTACGGGCGTGGGCTGCAGCGAACAAGTTGGGCCATAGTTCGGCTTCCATCAGTATAATCAAATCAGGGCTGAGGGTGCGTAGGACCCGCTCAGTTATACCGGGAAAATCGAAGGGGAAATAGATGAGTGCCTCAATGTCCAGGTCAAGTTTTGCGGCCATCTTCTGGCCAGTTGGCGTAGTCGTAGATAGGATGATCTGACTGGTAGGCTCAGCTAAGCGCAACTGCTGGAGTATTGGCTCGGCGGCGGCCACCTCGCCGACGGAGACAGCATGTACCCAGATAGTAGGCCCCTCTGTATTCTTCAGCGCC
Source organism: Candidatus Zipacnadia bacterium (assembly GCA_029821255.1). Classification (GTDB taxonomy): domain Bacteria; phylum Armatimonadota; class Zipacnadia; order Zipacnadales; family Zipacnadaceae; genus JALGTD01. The sequence goes on along the minus strand of JALGTS010000117.1, from coordinate 1,793 downwards.
CTGACTGAATCAGGCAATATGCCCAAACGCTGGGCCAGGCCTGCGCGGGACTTGCCCTGAACTACCAGCCGCCACAGCAGATACAGGACCACCACTGGTAGCAGGATAACAAGCACGATATTATACAGTATTTTGCGCCAGTTCGGGGCGTTTTTTTTCAGCCAACTTTTCACGGGTTTGTTCACAGCTTCCGGTAGTATTTGCCCATTGGGATCATAAGCTTGAAGCCTGTCTTTGCATAGGCGGCTCGAGCCGGGGCATGCGCCTCGTCCAGGCCGGTGCCGACCCTGGCATAGGCCATGCCCTGCTCCCGAAACAGCTCCAACACATAAGCATACTGCGCTGAGCCGATGCCGCGGCCCTGATAGTCGGGGTCTACCGCGTTGTTGCCGATTTCTCCGATTTTTCGCTCGGTGTCGAGGGTGAAGGTGATGAAGCCGACAATCTGCCCATCAAGCTCAGCGACCAGACTCCACTCGGGCCAGCGCTGGAAATGGTCAGCGATCTGGCTGGCTTTTTCGTCCTGCCAACCTTTAGGCCACAGCAGCAAAAACAGTTCGTCGCCCATCCGCGCCTTGTAATCGGTGTAGATTGGTTCCCAGGCGCGCAGCGCAATCTCCTTTACACGAGGAAGATCCTCCGGGCGAGCCGGGCGAATAAGAGGTGACTGGTTCACGACGAGAGACCCTCCTGGTCAGGGATATGCTCTTTGCCAGCAGCTTCAGCGGATAGATATAGCTGGCGGTATAAGCCTTCTTGAGCCAGCAGTTCTTCATGAGTGCCCTGCTGGACGATTCTTCCGTTCTGCAACACAACAATGCGGTCAGCATTGCGGATGGTTGACAGGCGATGGGCGATGATAATAGCTGTGCGGCCCTCCAGCAGGGTGTTAAGGGCGTGGTGGATTGCCGCCTCGCTTTCTTGGTCCAATGAGGAGGTGGCCTCGTCCAGGATGAGTATACGAGGATCGCGCAATAGTGCACGGGCGATAGCTATCCGCTGACGCTGACCGCCGGACAGGTTAACTCCGCGCTCGCCGACAGGGGTGTCGTACCCCTCGGGAAGGGCCTGGATAAAGTCATGGGCATTAGCGGCTTGGGCGGCAGCTACAATCTCTTCGTCGGTAGCACCAGGCCGACCGAATGCAATATTCTCCCGAATCGTGCCACTGAAGAGGAGTGTCTCCTGGGGGACGAAACCCATAAAGCTGCGCAGGGAGGCTTGAGTGACGGCCCGGACGTCATAGCCATCTATCCGCACTGCGCCCGAATCAACGTCGTACAGCCGGGGCACTAAGTTCCCGACCGTCGTTTTGCCCGCCCCACTGGGGCCGACCACAGCTACGGTCTCGCCGGCAGCGATCTTCAGGTCGAAATCAACAAGTACTGGCGTGTTTCCGTCATACGAGAACTGGACATCCTCAAAGTGGATCTCACCGATGGCGTGGTCTAAGTCTATTGCATCAGGTGCGTCCTGGATATCTACTTGCGTCTGGAGTATTTCTACCGTGCGGAAAGCGGATGCTTCGGCGCGATCCAGCGACAAGCGCAGGCGCGTAAGCTGGCTGATGTTACTGCCGGCAAGTTGCATCAGCAGCACGAAGGTTATAAGACTACTGGCGGTGAGTTGCCCGCCGACTATTTCGTAGGCGCCGAACACCAAAGCACCACATAGTGCTAAGCTGACCAGAGTCATGGTGAACATACTGGAGGCTGCTTGGACCCGAGCCCGGCGCAACTCCGCGCGCATTACCCCTCGCGCGGAGTGTGCGAAACGCTCGGCGGCATTCTTCT
>JALGTS010000116.1 GCA_029821255.1 Candidatus Zipacnadia bacterium | reverse complement strand
GCGAAGAAGGCGATCTGGGCCCGCAGCCATTTGAGCAATTCGTGGAAGTCATCCGCGCAAAGGCCAAGATACCCTCTGCTAAATAAAAGAGACAAGCTTGCCAGCACTACCCAGTCCGACTATTCAACGCTGGCGGCTTCCAATCAGTTTCCACGGACTGTATACCACGTCTGGCCAGAGGCAGCAAAAATACACCTATCAAAAGCGTGCGGCGGTGTCTGATACCGAGGGCAGACCATGCATAACAGCAATACCCCACAGACGAAGATAATCCTCATTCGCCATGGGCAAACGGCCTGGAACAAAGAAGAGATCTTCCGCGGGCGAGCAGATATACCGCTTGATGACGTCGGTCTTCGTCAGGCGCAGGCTCTCGCCGATGCGCTGCGTGCAGAGCAGATCTCCGGGATATTCACCAGCCCGCTTACCCGCGCCGTGCAGACCGCTGCAGCAGTCGCCAAATCTCATGGTCTCGTGCCCGTTCCGGTCTCCGGCCTCATAGATATCGATTTCGGAGCATGGGAAGGCCTGGCTCACAACAGAGTGCGCGAGCAGTTCCCCGAACTTTATGCCACCTGGCAAACCTCCCCCGAAAATGTCACATTCCCCGGAGGCGAGAACCTCAAGGCGGTGTGCCAGCGTGCCAGTGCAGCAATGGCCGACCTGGTTCAACAGAACCTAGGTCAGACGATCGTACTTGTTGCTCACCGCGTGGTAAATAAGGTACTAATTTGCCACATACTGGGTCTGCCCAACTCCCACTTCTGGCAAGTTAGGCAAGATACAGCGGCCATTAATCGATTCTGCGTCACGAGCAGCAGCTACATAGTGGAGTGTCTGAATGACACCTGCCACTTGGGCCAGCTTGATACGCCCTCTGTTGATTTCTAACCTGACCGCAATATACCAGCTACCGATTACTGTACCTATAGCGAAGAATAAGGGAATTAGAGCAGAGCTGTGTCGTAAGACTTACTCTCTGCATTCCCCCATCCGGAAATTGAAGTGCTGAAATGGAGCGAGCGAGAGGAAAAGGCGGAACTGTTGACAGCATAAAGCTGCCGCCCCCTCAATCGCTCGGAATGTAGAAGTCCTTTCCGTCGCGCTCTATTGTTTTGATTTCGTGGCGCGCGCGTAGGGCCTGAACGTACTTAATCGCTTCATTGGGATGCATACCAAGCCCTATCCCGATATCCTCCAGGGTGCAGGGTCGCCGACGCAGTAATTCTACGACTTCCTGCTCACTGCGTTCTCTTTCTGCAACCATAATCTTCCGCGCATCCAGCGGCGCAATAAGCCTGGCCCTCGGACCCAGTAGGTGCTCAGCTTGTTGGAGCGCACTCGCCGAAAGCGCTCTGGCATCGTGATCGGCCGGCGGCCGCACCACAGTGTTGAGCTGGACCTCATCAGGGTCAATCTTATCAATAGCTGCCCGCAATGCCGCCAGCTCTTCCCGGCTATCGTTAACGTTTTCAACCAGCATTACTTCCAGCCACATCTTACCAGGGCACTCCTGCTGAGTCAGGCACAGACCTTCAATTATCTGTTCAATATCCAGAGAGCTGTCAGGACGATTCACCCGCGCGAAGGTTCGGGGGGTGGCGGCATCAAGCGAGGGAATCAGTAGATCAGCCGCCTGACAGGCTACGCGGACTTCGGGCTGCCATAGGAGCGATCCGTTGGTGAGAACTGCTATCGGGATATCGGTTATCTCCCCCGCCGCCGTTACCATCTCCCCCAGTGCGCTATTCAGCGTCGGCTCACCCAGCCCCGAAAAGGTTACATAATCAGCTTGGCCATCCTGTTCCAGCCACTGCTCCAATTCATCTAAGACCTCGGCAGGATCAACATAGGGCTGGCGAACGACAGTTTTATTAGTAGTTCGCCCAAGTTGGCAGTAGATGCAGTCAAAACTGCATGTCTTATAGGGAACCAGATCCACACCCAGCGACCGGCCCAGCCGTCGTGAGGGCACTGGCCCGTAGAGATGCTGCCATGTTGACTTACTCATAAATATCAGCCCCCTGCGATCTGGCAGAGGCGTATTCGCCGTCGGCCATAACCGCGGACTGCCTACGAACAGTGACTATTGGCCTTCAGTATCAGGTCGCCGACGCTGACCCCCAGCTCTCGCGCTACCATATCACACTTGGCTACCAGCAGGAAGAACAGCGGCCCAGAGGCGTCAGAATATGCTTCATAATTGGCCTGCCCCTTAGCAATAATCAGATCAGCAGCAGACCAGGCCTGCTCAAACTCCTCGGTCGTCTCCGGATAGATAGGAATCGGCAGGATGCGAACCGACTCATCTAAGCCAGCCGCCTGGGCATCGGCCTCCATTGCATCATTGATGAACGGCTCATTTTTTACGGTAACTGTCACACAAGCCGGTGAAAACTGCTCAATCAATATCCGATCAAAGACGATTTCTCCGGCATTGTCCCCCAAGTACAGTATGTTATCAACCGCCGCAACCCGCTCGGCAAACAGAGCAAAGTCGTTGACGGCAAACGGTGTGTGCAGTATCTGGTCAAGGGCTTTTTCAACATCCAGGCGTTGCGGCACGCCAAAATCTATTATGTTGCCGGTGATAGCAATTTTGGTAGCAACAGCCAGAGGGTTGTCGGCAGCAGCCACCAGCTTCTTCAGTTGCGGATACTTCCGCAGAGCAAATGCGTTGGAGCGTCGTTTGATATCCCGATACGGGTCCTCTACTCCAGCCATACTCCGCACCGTACGCTGCACTATTCCGCCCAATTCCATCGGGGTGACATCAAGGCCAGCCTGGGATAACTTGCCAAACGCCGCCTGGACAATCTTGCCCTGCAGCTCTGGATTGTCAGTAGCAATGCGGGCCGACGCCAATGCTTGACGGGCCACACACGGTAAACATTCCAGCTTCGCTTTCACAACTACGTTACTCCTTCATAATAGAATCGGCGAAGGCGAGCCAACATCCTCGCCCCATGCCCATATTATCTTTATCCAGTGAAACATAAAGTGCAGGGTACGAACCTACCTGCTTATTCTCTCAACTTCGCTACTATCTGTGACAGAGCCTGCCAGACCGGTGCCGGGATGAGCTCCTCACTGAGTGGCTCGCCCCGGTCGGTAGCCGTCACCAAAGCCGGAGCCAAGGGCACTCGCCCCAGGAACGGCACCCCTATCTGCTGTGCCATCTTCTCTCCCCCGCCGCTCCCGAACACCTCAATCTCCTGTCCACAATGTGGACAGATCAATCCGCTCATATTCTCCACTACTCCCAGAACCTCCAACTGCAGGCGACGGGCGAAGTTGATAGCCTTGCGGCCATCCTCCAAGCTAACCTCTTGCGGTGTCGTCACCACCACTACGCCATCAATCCCCGGAAGAGACTGAGCAACTGTTAGGGCCTCATCACCGGTACCAGGGGGCAAGTCAATGATCAGATAGTCAAGCTTCCCCCACTGGACATCAGCGACAAATTGGCGCACAGCCATACCCCGCAGCGGGCCTCGCCAAATCACCGGCGTGTCGCGATCTTCGGCTAACATCCCCATTGACATTACTTTCACACCTGTGGCGCTCACCACTGGTACAATCGCTTCACCATCCATCGTTGGGCGTTGTCCCTCCACTCCCATCATCAAAGGGGCGTTAGGACCCGTTATATCGGTGTCCAACAGGCCGACGGCAAAACCTTCACTGGCCAGTCTATTAGCAATGGCGGTGGCCAAGGTGGTCTTGCCCACTCCTCCCTTCCCGCTGATTACAGCGATTGTATGCTCAATCTGCGCCATCCGCTGAGCAATAGTCCGGGTCTGCTCAGCCATCTGCTGCTGGCGCTGCGCCATATCAGAGGCTGACTCCTGCACGTGCTTACTATTATTCATAGTTCCCCCTATTAAAGATGCACACTAACCAATCATAGGTAGTTTACGAGGCATTGGGCGGCTGGGCAATATCAGTGCATAGACTCCATACCTACCCAATCAGCTGGAGAACAGATCCATCAGCACTGTAACTCCAGACAGCGTGTATTGGTCAATTAATGCCCTGCTAACGATATTGGTCAATTGTCTCTAAAACAGCCTCCACATTCTCAATGGGCGTGCCCGGGACAAAGTAATTTGAGGCGCCCACAATTATACCATAATGCTGCTTGGCCATCTCCAAGCAAGAGACTGTCTCGGCAACAACCTGCTCGCGAGTACCCCGCGCCACGGTATGCGTACTGATGTTGCCGATCAGCGTCAAATTCGGAAAGCGCCGGCGCAGTTCATCCAAGTCCATACCGGCCCGGCGATCAATTTCGTAATAACCATCAATTCCGGAGGCTCCAAACAGATCGTCGGCCACCGGCCACAGGTTACCATCGCTGGCGAAAAGCAAATACCCTCCATAATCGTGGGCGATCTGCGCGATCTGCTGCAAACGCGGCAGAATGATCTCCCGGAACACCCGCGGTGAGTAAAAAGGGCCCTCGTTGCCGGCAAAATCTTTGCCCCCAAAAAAGAATCGGAAACCATGCTCAGCAAGGAACTTGATAATGCGCCGTTGCTGCTCAATTTGGGCATCAAGGTATCGCTCAATCAGGTCAGGCCGCAATGCCAGCGCCTGTAGCCAAGCAGTACCAAAAGGCAAACCACATTGCCCACCGCTAACTCGTATGACATACTCGTCGCCTAGTTGCCGCTTAGCTGCGAACTCACCACTAAACTGCCCCTCACTG
>JALGTS010000115.1 GCA_029821255.1 Candidatus Zipacnadia bacterium | reverse complement strand
GGGGGATATCGTTAGGGATGATGGCGTCAAAGCCGTCCCGAGCACCGGGAATCATAAAAGAGTTGTAGGCCGGATTTTTGCAGACCATAAGCACGTCCTCAAACAACCGGGCAGCTTTGTCCATCGGCCACCAGTGCCGCCCCTTATAACCACCCAGAATCTCCCAGATCTCGTCGGCCAGATAGTAACGGCTACGGTACTTGTCCAGTTCCGCTGTGGCCTGTTGCAACTCGGCGATTTTCGCCACAAACTGGTCAGGCGGCAGCCCGTAGAATTCGTCCTGGTGGTGGCTCCAACTTGGTTTGCGAGTGTGCTGGTAAGTGATGTACCCCCGCAGGTCGTAATTCTCCCAAATGGTGAAGCCCTGGCGATATGTGGCTTTCCAGGCGGCGTACATCCACTTCTCGACATCTTCAGGCAGCCCATAATAACGTTGCATCGTGTAAGGCCCGCCTACGCCAGCGATGTTGGTCAGGTCCCACCATACACCGGCGTGAGCGTGCCAACTAGCAAACGCCGGATTGTACAGGTGATCCGGTTTGACCACCACAGTTAAATCTAACACCCCACTGTCACCAGCACCCGACCAGTGAAGTGAAAACGGGTAGACGCCCAGAGTGTCTTCTTGGGGCCAGATGCGCAGCCAGGCCTGGGTAGTCTGGCCGGCTGGCACGGGCACGGTAACCGTCTGTGCACCCCCCACAGGCTCCTCATGGGCATAAGCGGTGGTGTCTTGGTGCCGGCTGGTCACCGGCACCGGGCCGTACTCCATGCTTGTCTCTCGCATCCACGGCAGTTTCTGTAGATTAAAGGTCACGGCTGTATCTGTGTCAGTGTGGTTAGTCAATTCCAAGGGAAAAAAGGCCGGATGCGGATTCTCCCACAACAGCTTCAACGGTCGCAGTTTCCAGCCATTGAACTCGTTAGGATAGATCAGCATAGCATCGCGTCGCGGCTGTGGGCTACAGACGGTAACCGTTGGTAGAGACGGGGTACGCACCTCCAATGAAGCCACCGGCCGGGGCTGGCCAAGCGTGAGGGTCATTTGCCGCCTGTGCAGATCATGCAGTACATCCTGCCCGCGTTCGCCAATTTGGTAGACGATGCTGATTGGCTCCTGCAAGAGCTGAAGGCTGACCACACGGTTGTAGCCGCCGGCTAAGTAGTTGTCGCACCACTGGCTCATTATATCAAACACCGGCTTGCGCCGGTCCCCTAACTCTGGCTGCTGCTCTTTTACGCGTAGCCCCGCCTCGTACATAATCTCGCCGGGGTCAGGCCAAAGCTGCTCCTCGGTAGGCCGTAGACCTCGGCATGTCACCAATAAGCTGGCGTTATGGTAGCCCCAAAGGGCCCAACGTTGTGCACCAGCAAGAGCCCGCCGCCTATTAATGAGTTGGCTGTAGCGGACGACGTCGTCCTCGCCACTGGCCCGGTACCGGTACGGATGAGCGCCGGTAACAAGCTGTAGCGCAGGGCGGGCACCGTCCCAGATCGTCTCCAGGCGACCATTGCAGTACAGAACTATTGTGCGGGTACCGACACCGGTCCACCTAAGGACTACACGCACAGGACCGTTGGCGAGCACTTCCAGGGAGCCCTCCGGTGTCCACTGGTGCACGTACTCACGCAAGTATGAGCCGGCAAAGCCCCGCATTGTGGCCGGATACAGTCCCTCAATTAGCCCTGATTCGTTGCCTACAGTCAACTGGAAAGGTGCCTGCACCGGCGAGCCGGGATCATAGACAGACTTGACACCCCGAACGATGGTCATTGGGTGCTTGTTTTCCAACGAATCAATCAGACGCTGGGCCAACTTCAAATTATATGCAGAGACTACGCCCGCCCCAGGCGCGGTGGTAGCGTTTGTAGTAGCTTCAAAGCGCAACGGAATCCACGAGCCTAACTGCACTTCGCTCAACTCAAAAGCTGGTGGTAGCTGCGGAAGCGGCTCATAGCTGCCAAGGACTCGGAAGGTCTTTTGGCTTCGCCCGGGGACATTTGCGATGAACACTACCCGATCCAATACTCCGTCCCTGTCCAGGTCTTCCACCTGGCTAGGTACGGGATGGCCCTGGGCATCGATGACTCCATAGCCGCTCAACGGATGATCTGTTAGCTGAATAACTACTGCCAGGCTGCCGCCCTGCTCGTCAGGATTGGTAATCTCTACCATTTGACTGGTAGCCCAATCGTGGTCGCGAACTAACTCTGCATATTCCTTAAGCCCAAGCTTGCCGGCATCTTCCTGAGCACCCAACACTACGGCCCAGAGCAACATAACGACCACAATACATGCTGTAAGACGAAGTGACGACCTCATGGCTGCCGCCTCCTGGAGTTTCCCACTTTTGAGATACATTTGCCTTATTGCTGCTGTTACACAGACTATCTGTAGCCTACAGCGCAAAGTGGACACTGTCAAGAAGGGCACCCCCAGAAGCACTATCTCGCAAAGTTCACGCACCCGGCAAATGACCCGCTCCGGGAAAAAAGCCGCAACCTGGATATGAGATCCTTGACCAGCTCACTGATTAGTTCTTCACTCTTTAGGGCAGGGCAAGCTGCTGGCTCCTATCTAATGGTAAAAGGCAGGTCAGACATATGTTTACCACGAATTAATTGAGGCAATCAATGTCCGATAAATAGTTACATAGGTGGAGCAGCTCAATGTGTAAAGACAGCCATCCGTGGGAACACGGTCACATCCAAGTCTATACAGGTAACGGTAAGGGCAAGACGACTGCTGCGCTGGGCCTGGCGCTGCGAGCGGCGGGAGCCGGTGCCAAGGTGTTTATCGCCCAGTTTGCCAAAGGTAGATCCACCGCAGAGCTGGTCTCCCTATCCCGGCTCTCTGACCTGATCACCATCAAACAGTATGGCCGCGAGCACTTTATTATGGGTGAACCCGAACCTGAAGACATCCAGACCGCCCAGCAGGGGCTCGCCGAAGCACAGAAAGTAATTATCTCCGGCAAGTATCCGTTGGTTATTCTGGATGAAGCAAATGTGGCTGTGGATCTGGGGCTGTTGTCGGTAGAGGCACTGCTATCAGTCCTGAACGCAAAGCCTGAGCATGTAGAGATTGTGATAACCGGCCGCAATGCGCATAAGCGTATCATTGAGCAGGCTGACCTGGTCACCGAAATGCGTGAGGTTAAGCACTACTACAGCAAGGGCGTAAAAGCCCGAAGAGGCATCGAAGAATAACACCAGGCTCAGGCATAGCAGCGCACAGTTTAGAGAGAAGTAATTTCTCCCAGTAAACAGATTGCAGCAAGCCCATTGAGTATGTGTAGAGCACGACGTTGGCGGGTAAAATTTTACATAGAAACCACGATAAGATAGTGCAGAGAAATGGTGTCGTCGTTTTCGGCCATGGCAAGCTTTCCTCTATTCTAAAAGTACCACAACAATAGTACAACTGGGAAGTGGAAGCTATGACTTGCCTAACCCAAACTACAATCGGAAAGCTCGCTACCTGCGCAGTTGTTCTGGCAATAGTTACGCTGGCCGGATGCGGAGGTAGTGGGACAGTGCAAGAAGAGGGCCTGACCGTGCAGGGTACTGCTTCAAGGCCCGCAGCAGGCGCCACCCAACTGTCACAGACCTCTCTTACCCCAGCCCAACTGCCCGAAGGTCACGTTCCTATGGCCGGTGCCACTGCTGTGATAGTAGACCCCGTAACCGGCCTGCCCGTCACCACTCCCACAATCACCGACGCGTTGGGGCAGTTCTTCTTTGAGGATGTTCCGGAAGACTTCAGCCTGGAGATAATAGTTGAAGGCGACGGCGTAGAGATGAAAGCCCTACTGGGAGAGGTCTCCGGGCAGTTGGTGATACGGGATGTCAACGGCTTCACCACACTCGGAGCCGAGCTTGTCGAAAATATGATTGGCGCGGGTCTTGCCATTGAGGCACTGCTTACCCCAGACATGCTTGGAGCACTGGAAGATGCAGCAATGGCGATAGACGCAGGCAATCTCCCTGATTTCACTGACCAGCTATCTGTCCATGACGCTGCCCTGGGGGTACTGCTGGATGCTGCTGATGAGATGATTACGGCCTTGCTTGACAGCAACTCGCTGGATGATGCCCAGGGGGCGTTGCAGTTGATAATTACCGATCTGGCACTCAACGAGGACGTGGACTTTGACCTGACTGCCGAGCAAATGACCGATTTGATCGAGAGCTTCGCGCAGTTGCAAGTGGGGACGGGAATGCTGAGCCTCGACGGCTACCTTGGTGCGCTTGATATGCTGGGATTTTCCTTTGACAGTAGTGAGTTTGTCGGCGCTCTAAGTGACCTGTACGCCGATATGCCGAGCCTCGGAGACTTGGGAGCGCCCGGCAGCATCAGCGCCTTTGATGCCCTGATAGGCTCGGCGCTGCTGGGCGGGCCCGATTTAATTGGGGAGTTGTCGGATCTGGCTGATCTATTTTCCGACACCTAAGCAACCTTTTAAGTTGTTCTCGTACCTCAAGCCCGGATACCGTCAGCAGCAAGTCTCGCCAGACAGAGACTATGTTCGCATCCGCAATAGCCTAAACAGGCCGCGGCGATAGGTTATAAGTATACCCCCGACTATGAGCAATATAACGAAGCCGACAACGATACTGAATATCGCCGCTGTGCTGGTTGGCCACTGTGGTGGTACAGCCGTGTCGAGCCGGATAAACCTACTGGCGCGGCTATACTTTTCTACCAGAGCAACCAGG
>JALGTS010000114.1 GCA_029821255.1 Candidatus Zipacnadia bacterium | reverse complement strand
TGTCAATGACTTCGTTAGCAATATGATGCAGACCACGGATGCCGGTGTCGCCTATATACATAGCGGGATGTCGGCGCACGGCGTCCAAGCCCTTAAGTACCTTGATCGCTTTGGCTGTGTAGCTGTTGTTCTTAGCCATAGAATGTTGCTCCTACCAAAGAGTGTATAGTGTGCTGCAATCTATGCTGCAAATACCGCATACCACCACACCGAGGTAAGACAAGAAAAAGCCCGTTGGCATGGTCTCCAGAGATGGGCACCTCGAGCAGCAGCAAGCCCATTTGAACTACCGCCAAACAAGGGCTTTACCGGACTGAAAACTCCGACTATAAAGCCATATTACACACACAAGTATGCACTGCAGACAGACCGTTCGTCACTATCTTTTTCCACGTCCCTATAAACGTTTATATTGTAGCACAAATGGCGCATTTCGTCAAGCAAAATGGGCCTCAGGAAGGCTCTCCCAAAGGCCCGAATTCGGGGAGAGATTGTTAAACATTCGGCCCAGAAAGTTGCACATAGGATGCACGTCAGCTACCGGTTTACAGAAGCCGCATGGTGGCAATATCCTCTACACCCAATTAGGCCTATGCATAGACTGCTGGAGGCACGTTCCCCAAGCAGTTTAGGTGGGGATAATAGTTGCACAAGGGCCCCGGGACAGGAGGCGTAGACCTCAAACAAAGTGGGGATGAGTTTGTTTCATTGAGGTCTTATGAGCAGAACAAGGGCACGGAGCATAAATGCAGCAACTTAACCATCAGCCTCCACCACATGCGCAGCGCACTGCGTGGCCCGGGCGATGACCTGGGCCTCGTCGACAGTGAGTAGTTCGCCATCGTTCATAACAACCTGGCCCTCTACGATAGTGGTCCTCACATCCGACCCATGGGCCGCGTAGATCAGATGCGAGATTGGATCCCGCGGCGGCTGCAGATGAGCACTGCTCATATCAACCAGTATGATGTCAGCGCGTTTGCCCACCTCCAGCGTTCCGATGATATCGCCCAGACCCAGCGCCTGGGCAGACAGCCGTGTAGCCATAGCCAAAGCGGTATGAGCGGGGAGAGTGGTAGGATCGCCCGAGTGTGCTTTGTGAAGTAGTGCCGCCAGATGAGCTTCTTCAAACATATCCAAGTTGTTGTTTGAGGCACAACCGTCAGTGCCCAGCCCGACCACTGCCCCCGCCTCCAACAACGCAGGGACTGGTGCGAAGCCGCTGGCCAACTTCATATTGCTGGTGGGGCAGTGGGCAATGCCCACCTGCTTTTCAGCCAGTAGCGCGATATCCTCCTCACTGAGGTGAACACAATGGGCAGCAAGCATGGGAACATCCAACAAGCCCAGCGCGTTAAGGTGCGCAACGGGGCTTTCGCCATGCTCATCGTAGCTATCCTGGACTTCGGAAGCTGTCTCGCAAAGGTGGATGTGGATAGGGACACCAGCTTCAACAGCGCCCTCCCCCACCTTAAGTAATATCTCATCAGGGCAGGTATAGATGGCATGAGGCGCCAACATCGGATGGATACGAGGATGGTTCTGCTGCCGCAACTCAGCCACAAAGGCAATTGCTTCTTCCAGTAATTGCTCGGCATTGGGTAAAAAGCCCAGCAGCACCCCGGAGGGGCAGGCCCGTATCCCACTATCTATGGCTGCTTGCACAGCTTGCTCAGGCATATGATACATATCGTTGAAGCAGGTCACCCCGAAGCGCAGCATCTCGCAAGCGCCCAGCAGACTGCCCCAATAGACATCTTCCGGGCGCAGCCGCATCTCGGCCGGCCAAATCCAATCCTCCAGCCATTCCTGCAATATCATATCGTCAGCGTAGCCACGGAACAGTGTCATCGCCAGGTGGGTATGGGCGTTGACCAGGCCGGGCAACACCACACAGCCACTGGCGTCAATGACTTGCTCATCGGCGGGCTCCGGAGCCTGTTCCGCCGGTCCCGCATAACTAATCACCCCGCCCTGGGTACAGACAACACCTTCAGCAATCGGCTCCTGGTCAGGGGCCATTGTCAGCACGGTTCCATTGACAATACGCAGGGCAGCCACAGTAGTACTCACCTCTATTCACATTCGGTTCAGGCCGGCCAGCCAGGGATTGGTAGCCAGCTCTTCAGCCAGCGTGGATTGGAGGCCATGTCCCGGATACAGAACAGTATCAGAGGGGAACTCATTAGCGATGCGACGCAGCGATGCCCACATCTGTCCCTCACTGCCGCCGGGCAGGTCGGTGCGGCCGATGCCACCGGCGAATATCAGATCTCCGGTGAACAGGACCTTTTCTTCGTCTACTGATAGACAAATGCTGCCCGGGGAATGCCCGGGAGTGTGCACAACTCGTAGCTTGAGTTTGCCAACAGCTATTTCGTCGCCGTCTTCGTACTCGGTAAGCTCCGGTAGCTGCACTTCCCCTATCTCCGGTAGCACATAGTGGGAAAGCATAGCAACTTCATCAGGATGTATGTAGACTGTACTTGCCGAAGTACATTGCAACAGCGTGTCAGCAGCCGCTACGTGATCGGGATGGCCGTGTGTGCAAAATATGGCGACCGGTTCCACGTCCTGCCTATTTAGCTCGTGGGTAATCTTCTCAACATCCCCACCGGGATCAATCACACCCGCCCGGCCGCTCAGCTCATCAATGAGTATGTAGCAGTTGCTTTGCAGCAGGCCTACAATGAGGTGAACTATTCTCATCAGGTAATCCCCACTATTCAGTTACAGCAGCGCGCCTCCGCTCAGAGGCGAAGGCGCAACAAAATCGGGAGCGGCTGGCCGGCAAGCTGTATCAGGCACCTGGCGCAGGACCGCTCGCCATCGGCAAGTAGCCGCAGCGCTGGTGAACTCGCCGCACATAATCCCGGTCGTACATGTCCAGTGGGCCGGCTCTATCATAATAAGCCTGAGCTTGCTCAGGCTTGCCCATTCGTTCCAGGTGTTCGCCCAGCAAGTAGTGATAAGCCGCGTTATCTGGGGCGATCTTCACAATGCGCTGGAACATAGCGAGCGCCTCATCATATAACTGCTGACGGATGTAGGCGCTGGTCAGCCGCAGATGGTAGAAATCATTGCAAGGGGAACATTTAATTGCTGCCTCATACTCAGCAGCGGCTGAGGCCCAGTCGCACTGGTGAAAGTAGACCTCACCAAGCTTGTAGTGATAGAAGCCGTCGTCGGGGGCCAGTTCCACTGCTTGCTGCAGCAACTTCTCGGCCTGGGCCAGCTTGCCCAAGCCGAAGTACAGCCAGGCCAGGCGGTAATAGTAATAGGCACAGTCAGGCTTACAGTCAATAGCCTGCTTTAATGCTACTCGCGCCGCCTTAAAGCGACCCGTATGCAGCAGAAAATCACTGAAACTCAGATAGGAGTCACCATTTTGCGGCGCCATCTTTAGCGCCTGCCGGTACGCTTTCAAAGCGTATTGCTCATTGCCGCTGGCCAAATATGCGTCCCCCAGGCGAACATAAGCCTCCGCGTTTCGGCTGTCAAGGGCAGTGGCCTGCTTGTATTGCTCGATGGCCTCCACGAAGTGCTCCCGCTCAGCGAGGTAGTTCCCCACTAATAAGCGGACTTTTGCCTGACTCTGTAGCGATTCGTTTTTCCGCTTGCGTCGGCTCACGGCATACCCCGGCTGGGTGATCTCAGCGGTCTCCCTTCTGTTAAACTGACGCCGTATCAATGATCAGTGTAACCGGCCCATCGTTAACGATACTCACTTCCATAGAGGCACCGAATTGCCCCTGGACAACCGGCACGTCCTGCGCCCGGAGTACCTCTACGAACTGGGCAAAGAGCTGCTCAGCTACCTGCGGTCGGGCAGCAGATGTGAAGCTGGGTCGCCGCCCGCGGCTGACATCGCCGTACAATGTAAAGTTCGGCACCACCATTATTTTACCCTTCACCGGTCCTACCGACAAGTTCATCCTCCCCTTGTTGTCATTGAATATACGCAGTCCCACGATCTTGCGGGCCATCCAGTCCAGGTCGTCGCGCCTGTCAGTTTCGGTAAAGCCAACCAAAGCAACAATGCCCCGGTCAATCTGCGCAACCGTTTGACCAGCGATGGCAACCGTAGCTTCTTTTACCCGCTGAATCACTGCGCGCATCACCAAACCTCCCGAACTAAAACAGCCGATGAGGCGTAATCCGCCAGTCTACGATGTCCACCGCATCACGCTGCGACTGTGTAGTTGGGCCCACCAGAGTACTATCACCGGCTTGCTCTTGAATAAAGGCGTCATCATTACTTATCGGCAAGAACTCATTAGGATCAAAAACACGGATCGCGTCATTGCCCAGTGGCCCGAGACCGTCGTAGGTATGCTCATCGGGATCAGTAATGTTAGGGTCAAAGATTAGTTGGGTGGTGGTAATGAAGTTGATACTGAGGTTGTTTATATTGGTGCCCAAAGTGGCCAGGTCAACCGTAGCTTGCAGCGTGTTGGAACCATTGGGGAGAACATAGTCATACGGTGGGCCAATCAGTGTGGCGGTGGCTGCTATCTCCAGGCCGATCCGAGCTTGATCGCCTACGGCCAGATCGCCACTTACAATATCAACTCCTGGGATTGGCGCGTTGGCCGTTGATTGCGAGGAGTTGGCAGTTACAGTGGCAGTGTCGGTGGTGACCTGCCCAGTGCTGGCACTTTCAAAGCTCACATCAACCTCAGCGACAGCAGGAGCTATCTCAATTGTCTGTGTACCTGCCGTCCCGGGCGAAACGGTCAGCAGCAGGC
>JALGTS010000113.1 GCA_029821255.1 Candidatus Zipacnadia bacterium | reverse complement strand
CCCAATAGTCCTTCCTGGATCATCTGCCGAGCGGTCTGATATTCGGGAAAGAACCTCAGGACATGCCCAACCATCATCTTGACGCCGGCGGCTTCCACAGCTTCCATTACCCGGTCGGCCTCGTCCACAGTACGGGTCATTGGCTTCTCACAGAAGATGTGCTTGCCCGCCTGTGCTGCCTTGATACAATACTCAGCGTGAACATCAGTGGGCGTCACCACCACTACTGCATCAATATCGTCACCCAAACACTGCTCAAAGTCACTGGCCACCTCCGCTCCCAGTGGTTCTGCACAGCTCTCAGCATTCGCAGCAACTATGTCATATATGCGCTTAACTCGACAACCTTGGATCTGCGCGAAAGTCGCCGCGTGCCGTGAGCCAAGTCCACCTGCACCAATCACTGCCACATTTACCATACTGCCTGACCTCCCTCAAAACGACAAGCAAACAACTTGATTAAGCCAGTTGTAGTTTCGGCGGACTACTCATTATCCCTTCTCCAATTTAATTTGTAATGACCCTTCGGGGCGATTTTCTTATCCGACCAGCCGGAAAGGAAAAATCATACACAAATTCGGGCAAGACAGAAGGGATACGTCGTCGCGTCGCGAATGTAGTCTTATCCTCAATAGGTGCGGATATTGTACTTAGGGGCATCAAGGCAGATCTAACCAGCCTCCCTGTCGGGTGAGGCAATTTGACATCAACCATTGGAGAGCTAATCCATTGTCCTGAGCAAAGCGCGCCGGTGTCACTGGGCAACCTCGGCTCTTTGCGCAACGAGTTAGCCCAGCAGCCAGCAGGGCTTTCCCTGCCAGCGGCAAACCAGCTTAGTGATCTGCTGAACAATTACGTCGCAACCGAGCACGATGAAGCAGGACAAGCTCTGCAGGCAATTGTTGAGTTGATCGTCGCAGGTGCCGATGAGGGATCAAGCATAATCGTGCAGGGGCCGGCCCGCAGCGGCAAGTCGCATCTACTGGCAGTAATTGCCCTACTGTTGGAATACCCCGCCGCCTGGCAAACCTTCATAGACACCCATCCGTACTTTCAGGCAATTCAGCAAAAGCTTCACCAGTCCTTGCCGATGTTGGTTGTCCCCGTTAGTTTGGCTGAACACCGGGGCGATCAGGAGCATCTGGAAGACATTATCTTTGATTCCACTGCCCAGGAGCTATCACGCCCCAAGTACGGCATTACTGTACCACTCTCACAGCAGTCATACGCAATGGAACTCATCGAACAACATGTTGTGACCAGGTACCGCGAACAACTCAACGAACAGGCCCGACAGCACGTCGGTGGCTACACTACCTGGCAGCAGTTACGCCACCACAAACCAGCAGAGGCAATAGCTGCCGCCCAGCAAGTAGCTCAACAAGTCGGCTACCCGCTGGATTTCCGTCAATCCCGCAGCGAACGGCTCTCCCGCGTGCTGCAAATCCTCGGTGAACAACGGCTCGGTGGTGTAATATGGCTCATTGATGATCTGTCTGACTTCCTATCCAGTGTAGATCGCAAGGCGGCCCACAGCGACTGCAGCTTCCTGGAGTTCCTGGCCCAGCGCAGTAAGATAGAGCCACTGCATATTATTCTATCTATCCAATACGGCTGGGAGCATGTTGCTGGGCTTGAGCCCTACCTGGTAGGCAGCTTGCGCAGCCTGTATCACAACAGTTTTGAGTTATCTACCCAGCAGATGACCAGCGTTGCCCGACAGCGGATGTTGCAGAAAGTGGATGCTAAGACACTGTCAGAGACTATCCAGCGTACCGCCGACGTCTATCAAGCAGCATTTGGTAATGTCAGCTTTGACACCGAGCAACTCAAGCAGACCTATCCACTCCATCCCCTGGCCCATCAATGTCTCCAAGCTATCATCAGGCGCTACGGCGGAGCTGCCGACGGCCTGTTGCAGTTTGCGGCTGCACCTATCCGGGCCGGCGGATTGCGGGCTTTCGCGGATCGGGCCGACTTCCAGCTCGTCGGTCCGGCTGAACTGGCAGACTATATCTACACTGCCACCGGTTCACACCCGGAGGCAAGTCCATACTTTAACGAAGTACTCGACTTCTACCAGCACAATATCGGCCAGTTGGTACCCGAAGATCCTCAACTGGCCGTGCAGGTAATTCGGGCAATGGTAGTGCTGCGCCTGGGCAATATACCCTCGTCAGCAACCACCATTGCCGAATGCCTGGGCGTGGACGAAAATGGCACAGCACGCCTACCAGCTGACCAGGCTCGTCAACTGCTCGAAGCTCTCCACCTGTCCAGCAACTATGTGGACGTACGCCGGGGGCCAGAGCCTGAATCCTCCGTCTACCTGATTGATGCTCACACTAACCTCACCAATCTGGTGCGCCAGCGATTGAACGCAGTCAAGGCCACTTTCGCAAATGACGACTCCCGTCTGTGGCAGCGCATCCTGGCGGCCTCTGACAGTCCTATTTTTCCGCTTGCTGAACTTACGCGCAAACAGCCTTACGAGATTATCTGGGAAAACACCCTGCGTCAGGTGACCGCCCAGACCGTCAACCTTTGCAACTTCACGCTATCACAACTCCAAGCCTGCGCTGCAGAATTAGCCGACCCAACTACACCCGAAGACTGTCAACTGTTCATTGGACAACTATTGCATGTCGCCCAGCAGCAGGAAACATGGACGCATCTGCAGCAAACTGCCAACAAAGCACGCTGGTACAGCGGACTGGTGGCATGGCTGCCGCGGCCTCTCACCGCTGAAGAGATAGATGTTGCCAAAGAATGTGCTGCCTGTCATCAGCTTCTCCAGCAGCCGCCTCCCGAGATTGAGCTCCAGGGAGCATGGCGGGGACGTCTAATTGAGGAGCGTATGACTCTGGAGAATCAACTGCGGCAGATCGCTATCAACGCCTACTACGACGGGCACATATCCACGCTCAGCGGTGATTCTATACCCACTGACCAGCTATCTGCTACTGCCGGCGATTGGTCCGCCATTCTGGCACAGATTACCCGGCATAGCCTCGTCGCCTTGTTCCCAGATTTTCCGCCCATCGCACCACGACGCGTTCTCACCAGCGAAGACCAGATCAGCCGCTTGGTCGCAGAGCTGATCGCGCCTGGCGAAGTCACTGCTCCCACTGGCTCCAGCATCCGCGAGCTGGCCGAAGCCTTCCTGGCGCCGCTTAATCTTGTGGAGATCACACCAGACAAGCTCCAAATCGAGGTCGCAGATAGTGCTGTGGCCGACGAGATTATGAGACGCATTCGCCAGCGTGACCAGACTCCCCAGCACAAGCAGGGACGTCCACTGTCCTGTGCTGACCTGGCCCAACACTTGCTCAAATCTCCGCTGGGCCTACCGCCCCACCTGTTTGAGTTGACTGTGGCAGTGCTGGTGCGACTGGGGTACCTAATCGCGCTTGATGCCAATCAGCAGCCACTGCGCTTTGAGGATATTAAGCTACCCTTTGCCGCCCACGTGCATTACGTGGCCCGGCCAGCTCTGCTGCCACTGAGCAGTTGGCAAGCACTAAGCAAGGTGGTCCGAATAGTGCTTGATAGAGGTATCTCCGGCCCCAGCCTCCGCACTCAGCACCAAATATGGCAAGAGCTGGTCGCTACTCGACAGCAGCAACTGAGTCGCTTGAGCCAAATCAAGCAGCAGCTTGACCAGTTAATCGAGGCACTGGATCAGTCAGCCTCACAGTGGGAAAAGGCCAGCCGCGACATAGAGGCAGCCACCGAATTCTACGAAATGATTGATCCCAACAAACCAAGCTCGGAGGGTATCGGCGAGTTTGCAGCCAGGTTGGAGCCGCACCTGGACAATGAAGATGATAGTATGTTGCTGCGCAAGCTATTGCGCCGTATCGACGGTCTGGAGGAATTCCTCCAGCAGCTCGGCCCGGAACTGGTCAAGATTAAGCAATATGTCACCAGTCCGATGTTGCGCCTGCCCGAGACCGGGCAGCTTCTCCGCCGCCGGGATGAGCTACTGGAGGCCATAGAAAGCGGTGAACGAATAATTGCCAACCAGCTCTCTTTCCATCGTGCTGTGCAAATATTTCTGACCAGATACAAGCGCCATTACCTCAACTGGCACAGCCAGGCCCACCGTAATCCCGCCTTTGAGCACTATCGCCGATTCCGCGCCAGTGCAGACTTCCGCGCTCTGTCTCAACTCCAGAGCCTGGATATAAAGGTTGAACATGATGCAGCCCAGATTGGCGAGATCATAGAGAACCTGTTATCCCGCTGCTGTCACAATCCGAACTTAGGTGAGGACTTGAGCCAGCAGCCGGTATGCTCACAGTGCCGCCTACGGCTGGGACAAGAGCTGCAACTGCCGCCGGTCCAGGAGCTGCAGGAGGCTACCCAGCAGGGCCTGAGTGAGTATTTTTCTGCCCTCAGTGCCTCCGGCCTGCGCCAAAAGCTCAACACTTACGCACAGGCGCTGCCGTCAAGAACCGAAGTAGCCAGCAAATTGCAAACCATCGCTGCACTTCCTGACCAACCCAGCCCGCAGCAGATTCTGTCATTGCTTACTGACGACGTCATCGGCCACATCAACCGCGTGCTGGCCGGCAAGACCCTCATCCCCCGCAACTTCGGCCAACTACGCGATGCGCTGGCCGACCGGGCACTGACCAAGCGAGAAGCACAGGCACTGTTTACTGCCTGGCTGGAAGGTAGCGACCAGGAGCTGGATAACGACGACCTCCTGCAGATCGAGGAGTAGATAGCCGCGCGCAACAGGCAGACAAACGTAGCATCTAAGCAGGAGGCGGCGTTGTGCCAAATC
>JALGTS010000112.1 GCA_029821255.1 Candidatus Zipacnadia bacterium | reverse complement strand
GCCAGTGCACAATAGTGTTCACTAACTTCGACGAGTGGGGCTGCCATCACTTCCGGCATAATCCCGACAGGCCTGACCACGAAATGTGGCAGAAGAACGCCTGGAATGCACATTTCCTGGTGGCGCAGAATGAGGCGCGAATGGGCTTTTTGGACTTTCACAACCAGCCACAAATTGCTGGAAACCTGGCCGATGCCGGCAATATTGGCACACCACACCTGTATTGGATGGGACAGCGTTGGCCAATTAAGTTGACCATACGTATGAGTCACATAAGCCCGGTGCCCCAGCAGGTAATGTTTGCACGGACTTCTCGCGTCCAAGTAGCATGGAGCCTGCCGTATCACTACTGGGTTTTGACCAAGACTCTGCCAGAGCCCGTGCCGCTGCCCGATAAGATGTTGCAGCGGCTCAGCATTCTGGGCAATTCACTGCTCAAGGGCGAGGAAATAGGAGAAGTGGGCCCGTACGATCCCCGCCAGGGTGGGCGTAGAGCGTGGTTTGACCCACTGATGCAGTGGTGGATGCGTACAGGGGAACCTGACCTTTTGCGGCGGTTTTTGGATGAATGCGAGCGCTATTCATATTATGAAATCGTCTACGATCAGGGAGACAACTTGGACCGGCGCCATTCTTGGGACGGAATGGTCTATTCTCAATCGGACCGAGGCTACCCGGCAATTCGCGACGAAATCAAGTATTCTTCGCCTACTTCCTCGCTGTGGGCATACCTGCTTACCGGTCAGGAGGTATACCGCCAGTTGCATGAGCGAATGCTTTACCGAGTGCGCGTCAATACTCTGGAAGACGGTTTCATTAACGACCACTACTACCGGCCCTATCCTGAGGGCAAAAAGATGCGTACAGAGCCCCGGGGCGGGTATCTATGCCGCGACTTTCTCATGAAGTACAAACTGTGTCAGAAGAAGTACCGCCACGACCCATGGCCGTTTCGTATTGGCTGGACTGTCGCCCGATATTACTTAGACTTCACATTCATCCACTATGACAGCCCCAGTCGGGGAGATGTATATATGGTCTGGCAGCCGGGGCGTGACGGGCATCCTGAGGATCCTACTACTTATCGCGATGACTATGAAGGCTTCCAAGAACATCCTCCGCACCAGTATGGGTGGACCCTTTACCACTGGTGGGAGGCTCTCTCGGATCTATACTATATTACCGGCGACGATGAGACAAAGCCTTATCTGAAGGATACCGCATTGATGTGGCTACGGCCGGCAATTGTGGGGACCTATGAGAAGGAAGGCCGCTGTTTCCGGGATTTCCTTCCCGAATACGATGCCCAAGTCAAGCAGGGAGGAGCCAATCAGGCAATTGTCGCCGCCAAGGTAACTGACGATCCACAGGTGTTGACTGCTGCCAAACGCCTATTGGCCATACTTTATTCCAAACATCATTTTTGGCAATACCAACATGGTCCCATCTTTCCGTGGGGTGAAGCCCGCTGGCTACTGGGGAAATTACTGGCCGGCAACATTATGCCCGGTGCTCCTGGCTGGAAGAACCACCGCGGACTGGTTGGTGGCAGTGCAACCAACTGGAGCGATCTGGCCCGGCCCTTTACCGAGGCTATGAACATGCAGACACCTTTTGTATTCGCCCACGACCTGGAACGCTACTGGTATCTTGACCAGGGAGGCCCATTTGCGGTGGTGGATGACCACTCCCTACCCTATGATCCAACTTATGCCGATGGCCAGGGGGAGAATAACCAGTTTCCTGACGACGAATTGTTGAATCCCTACACTGAGCGGATAGTCTCTGTGCAAGATCTGGGATCAAAGGCCACCCAGATTACTCTGGAAGTAGACCCCGGCTCGACGCATACCTATGAGTTCTGGGCGGCACAAAGGCCCCACATATCAGTCCAGGGTGGTCAGATCCAACGTAACACCTATGATCCGGACTCGCAACTGGGGTATGTAGTAGTAAAACATGACCAGCCGCAGGCAGTGCTGTCCCTGGAGGTTACCGAAGACCGAATGGCGCCGCAGGTGGAAGAGGTATTTGTGGTACAAGCAAACAACTGGCGACCTCACCAGGGATTAGCTGACTATGATGAGGTGCTCAGCAACCTGGTTATGCCCGAGTTCGACTACCAGGCGGTGCGTCGGCCTAATATCCATTTCCTGACCAGTGAGCGAACCCGGGCTGAGCTTTGGTACAGTACCGACCCTGATAATTCATCAAGCTGGCAGTCGCGCGTAGATGAGGGTTATATCTTTAATCACCGGTTCGACCTGGATGACCTACCTGCGGGAGTCTACTATTTGAAGATTGCGGTGAGCGACGGCGACGGAAACCGTACAGTGGACGACAACCATGGGCAGTTCTACCGGTTTGTAGCACGGTGAATGCTGCGCAGCACCTCGCGGCGTCCGCACACTGGAGGATATCTACCTATTGCTGCTTAAGATTTCCTCAGTCGTCTGGAGCACCAGTGGGCGAAGTTTGAAGCCGCCGTCAACAAAGACTGTTTCGCCAGTTATGAAGCCTGCTTGATCGGAAGCAAGGAACAGCACAGCCGGCGCAACATCCTCCGGTTCGCCCCAGCGCCCCAGGGGGAAACTCTTGAGCAGTTCGGCCTTGAGTTCGGGGTTTCTTTCCAGCTTTTGCAGAATAGGGCCCACGAAATTGGGAGATGTCGTCAGCCCTGGTGCTACGCAGTTGACTCGAATTCCATAGCAGGCAAGCTCCAAAGCAGCCGTCTCGGCAAATCCCATAACTGCACACTTGGACGCGCGGTAACAAGCCTCAAAGTATGAGGGATTCAGCACAATTGTTGACGAGGTTATCACAATCGTACCGGACTCCTGCGCTACCATATGTTTGGCTACCTGGCGAACGACGGTCACACAGCCCTTAAGATTAACGCCCAGCACATTGTCCAGGTTTTCAGTTGTGATCTTGGTAACTGGTTGATATTCTCCCGTTATCCCTGCTACTACTACCAAAATATCCAGGCCACCGAGGTCATCAATCACCTTGGCGACATTCTTCACCACATCGCTCTCTTTGCTTACATCAACCTGATAGAAGTGGGCGTTTCGTCCCTCGTTCTGCAGCTCCTGTACTGGGTCATCTTTAGCAGGTACGCGAGAAGCGAAGACGGCAACATGGGCACCCTCTCGTCCGAAAGCCAGCGTGATGGCGCGGCCAATTCCTTTGGTACCACCCGATACCAGGACTCTTTTATGGCTAAGACCAAGATCCATAAGCTATTCCTCCTCGTGCTCGGCAGTGCATTTGCCGAGAATTATGCGAGCGGGAGCTGCCTCTGCGTCAGCCATTTTTATCGGCAGGGCAACCAGTTGGTAGCAGCCGGGAGCTACGTTGCTGAGATCCAAACCTTCCAGAAAAATATTGCCAGCGCCCAGCCAAAGCCTGTGAACCTCGGCTGCCTCCGTATATTTTGCAGCCGAGTAGTAGTCGGTGCCAACTACCTCAACGCCCTTACTCAGCAAGAACTCGGTCGCCCCAAGTTCCAAACCAACATAGTCGCTGTGGAATATTCTATCGTGGATCCGATTACTGTTGGCCGTCTTGAACAGAACGCGTTTTATACTATCAAAGTTAAGACTCTGGAGATCTGGTTTGCGTATCGTATCCTTATTAGCTATCTCATAGACTCGGCATGGGCCTATTAATGTGTCTAAGGGGATGGCATCTACACTTATACCATCGCCGACAAAGTGCTTGGGGGCATCAATGTGAGTGCCAAAGTGAGAGTACATCTCAAAGCAAGTATTATTGGCAGGCTCTCCGTCACTAATACGTGTTAAGGATACTAAGCGGAACCCTGGGCACGCTGGCCAGCTCGGATAGCTATCATCAATGGGTAGAGTCAGGTCAATCCATTCCATCCGGGCACCTTCTCATTCTTCCTGCAGTTTCTTATTGATTCTTCAGGAGAGGCGGTTAGTGGAAGACCACAAAGTCCTCGGTGGTAGTAGGATAACTGCCTAACCGAGTTATCGCGGTATCTTCTGCACAGTCATCGGGCGAGCGAATATAGTGTTGGTGGGCCGTTGGTTCTCTGAATCGGCGTACAGGTATACATCGTAGACCACCAGTAGCCGGTCGGGGGCAATGGCGGCCAAGCCGGCCATGCCTGATGTCACATCATAAGTGCCCCATGAATAACTGGCAGCAGGCGGGATCAACTCTACTATTCGATCCCAATGCTCGCCAGTGCCCTCGGCATCCAGAGCCACCTTGAGCCCAGGGCGGCCATAGACCATAGCCAACACTCCGTTGTCCAGCACGGCCAGTGCCGGCGAGACGTTCCCCGCACTGAAACCTACGGACCGACCATCTGGGGTGGTATAGCGCCGTTGCTCAGGCCCCACGCCCGGAATACCTGGGGCAGCAATGGGGTCAGTCCATGTCTGTCCGCCATCATCAGACCAGCACTGCGCCAATATCCTGGGCTCAGCATACGCGGTGCGCATCACGGCGAGCAGCCGTCCGTCGGGCAACTGGCAGACCCACGGCTCGGTGAAGCCAGCATGACCGGATGGCTTGTCGCCGGCGATACAGGATACAAACTGCCAACTATGACCTCCGTCATCGGTGCTAATCAAGATGCTTCGCCACTGGGTGCTATCAGCAAATGTCCCGTACATAGTACCGACTGCTCGGTCACCACTCAGCGGTAAAATGCCTCCCCAGAAGTACATTGACGCCAAACGGTGTCCGTCAGCATCTACATCCCCCAGTCGGCGTTCAGCAGGAAATGTCACTCGCACATCACTGTCCTGCTGCCAGGTAGCTCCTCCGTCAGTGGAT
>JALGTS010000111.1 GCA_029821255.1 Candidatus Zipacnadia bacterium | reverse complement strand
AACCGGCGAACTTAGTCCGGTGCAAGCCTGGCAGCGTTTAGTTGGTCCGGATGACCGGGTGGGTATCAAAATCAATTGCCTGGGCCGGCCGGCTTTCGTCAACAATACCACGCTGCTACGCGTCTTAAAAGAAGAATTAGTAGCCGCTGGCATAGCCGCTCCGAATATTATCGTATTTGACCGCTACGCCTCTCACCTGGTCGGCGGCGGCTTTACCATCGGTCAGCAGCCCGACGGCACCTGGGTAAAGGCGACAGAGGGAGGCGGCGGCCCCGGATACGACCCAAATGTTAGTCAAAGCTTCGCGCGCGCCGGCGGTGGTCAGGAGTCCGCACCACTCAGTAAAATCGTCACTCAGCAGATCACCAAACTGATCAACATCCCTGTGCTGAAAAACCATGGGGGAGCCGGCGTAACGTTGGCGCTAAAGAACTATGCCTTTGGCTGCTTTCAGCATACCGGCAGCGCCCATGACAACAACGGTGATCCGTATATTCCGGCGATGTGCTCCAATCCGGTCATTCGCAACAAAACTGTGCTGACCATCCTGGACGGCCTTAAGGGCCAGTACGAGGCCGGTCCCGGCGGCAATCCTCAATTTCAGTGGGCACAGAACAGTATCCTGATGAGCACCGATATGGTCGCCATTGATTTCTTAGGGGCCAGACTTATTAATCAAGCTCGTCAGCACAACGGCAAAGGTCCCATTAGCAACACCAAAATCAGCCATATCTTCACCGCCGCCAAGATGGGCCTGGGACATGCCGATAAAGCTCAAATCGCAGAGGTTACCGTCCCGGTTTAGCTCACCCAGTGCTTGCCAACCAGCAATAAATATCCGATAATTAGGCCGATAGTACGACTGAATGTGGAGGAGGAATGCAGCGATGTTTGGATTGGGAACGCAGGAAATTCTGCTTATTCTGCTGCTGGTGCTGATCCTATTTGGCGCCAAGAAGATACCCGAGATTATGCGCGGGCTGGGCCAAGGCATTCGGGAATTCAAGCAGGCCTCGCGCGAAGCAATTGATGAGGTCAAGAGCCTGGCTGAAGAACCGCCCGATGAATCGGATAAGAACGACAACACCCCAGCCGGATAAGACTGCAATGCTACAAACTATAAGGCAACGGCAACTTGCTAAGCTGACATTTGTCACCGCAGGGCTGGTGCTATTGCTGGTGGGGCTGGTGGCAGGAGAATCGCTCCTGGCCAGTTTTATGCCCGACAGTGGCGAGCTTGACGGCTGGCAGGTTATTTCCGGCACTGACCGCGGGGGCGTCACCGACGAGCAGCTCTACCCCATCTACGACGGGGCTGTACCTGCCCTGCGCGAAAAAGGCCTGCATTCGGCCCACCAGCGTATATACAAGAAGGGCAACCAGCGGATAACTGTAGACGTGTACCGCTTCGGCAACTGGCAGCAGGCTAAGGGGTACTTCCTGCCCCACCGCGAGACCCAGAAAGACTGCGGCATATACCAACTATATAACAATATCAAGCAGCAGGCCTTCGTTGCCGAAGCCGCCGGCAGTATCACCGGAATGTTCTGGCAGCGCAACTACCTGTGTGCGGTAGGCATGCAGGGTAG
Source organism: Candidatus Zipacnadia bacterium (assembly GCA_029821255.1). Classification (GTDB taxonomy): domain Bacteria; phylum Armatimonadota; class Zipacnadia; order Zipacnadales; family Zipacnadaceae; genus JALGTD01. The sequence continues at coordinate 3,251 of JALGTS010000111.1, read as the reverse complement.
CGGCACCGCAGACCGCGCCACCGTCAAGTCCTTCTTGACTTTCATCTCCAATAAGATAAAAAAACGCTACCAGAAACAAAAATAGCAAGCAGGCCATACCCAGTGAAAAACAGAATCGGGAAGCCCAGCCCGATTCTATTTCGTTCTTGGTACTGCCCAGATGAGGAGCACCTGACTAATGCTGGAGCTATACAACACAGCAACCCGCCAGCAACAGCCATTTGAGCCGGCTGACGGTAAGACCGCCCGTGTCTATTCGTGCGGCCCAACTGTTTACGATTTTCCCCACATTGGCAATCTGCGCACCTTCGTGCTCAGCGACATTCTCTGTCGCTATCTGGCCTTCAAGGGCTGGAAGGTCCACCATGTAATGAATATCACCGATGTGGATGACAAGACGATCAATGGGGCGCTGACCCAGGGAGTTAGCTTGTCTGAATACACTCAACAGTATACTGAGTACTTCTTTGAGGACCTGAAGACACTTAACATCCAGCTCGCTTGGAAGTATCCGCGTGCGACTGAGCACATCTCACAGATGCAAGCGCTCATCCAGACACTGCTGGATAAAGGACATGCCTATGAAAGGGACGGCAGTGTCTACTTTGATATCTCCAGCTTTCCTGACTATGGCAAGCTGTCAGGGGTTCACGCACCGAGGATGACCCAATGCAGCTTCAGCCGCCTTGATGATGAGTATGACCGCGAGGAGGTCGGTGACTTCGTGCTGTGGAAGGCAGCCAAGCCTGACGAGCCCTTTTGGGACAGCCCCTGGGGACCCGGTCGGCCCGGCTGGCATATTGAGTGCTCGGCAATGTCAATGGAATACCTGGGACCAACCCTGGACATCCACACCGGCGCAGTGGACCTGATCTTTCCTCATCACGAGAATGAAATCGCCCAGAGCGAAGCCGCCACTGGTCAGCAGTTCGTCCGCTTCTGGGTACACGGCGAGCATCTGATCGTGGACGGCGAGAAGATGTCCAAGTCGCTGGGCAACTTCTACACACTGCGCGACCTGGTGGAGCAAGGCCACCGGCCCCAGGCTATCCGTCACCAACTACTCACCGCCCACTACCGCCAGCAGCTTAATTTCACCCTGGAGGGCCTGGAGCAGAGCGAGCGAGCCATGCAGCGGCTGAACACCTTCATTGAACGCTTGCCCCGCTTGCCACTGCCCAAGGGTAGTTCCGCGGAGGCTATTCAGCTTATTGAAGAAGCACATAGCAAATTTGAGCAGGTAATGGACGACGATCTCAATGTGCCCGGTGCGCTGGGCGTGGTCTTCGACCTGATTAAGGACATCAATACGCTCATTGATGCAGGCGAGCTACGGGACCGAGACCGCACTGCGGTGCTCAACTTCCTGGAACAGGCCGATAGCGTGCTCGGATTGATGACCGAACAACTGGAAGCGGCTAAAAGCGAGCCAGTGCTGGCCGAAGAGATCGAGGCGCTCATTGCCGAGCGCGCACAGGCCCGCGCCAATAAAGACTTCGCCCGCGCTGACGAAATCCGTGACCAGCTCGCCGCTGAAGGCATCATCCTGGAGGATACTCCGCAAGGCACTATCTGGCGGCGCAAGTGAAAGTGACAATGTAGCAAATCCGGTAACATAAGGAGTGAACAGTTATGGCATCCATCAGTGTCGGTATAGTCGGACTGGGTTGGGCAGCCAGCGGGCACTTGCCCGCATTCAAGGCTAATCCCCATATGGAAGTTGCAGCGCTGTGTTCCAGCAAGGACCTCAGCGCCGAGCAGATTCGGGAGATGTGCGGCAATGACGCCGCTCTCTACCACGACTACGAGGAGTTTCTGCAACATCCTGGCCTGGACGTGGTGGATATCTGCACGCCCCATCCCCTGCATCCACCACAAGCTATCAAAGCAGCCGAGGCCGGCAAGCACTTGATGATTGAAAAGCCGCTGGCCATTGACTATGACAGTCTGCTACAGATGCGCAACGCCATTGAGAAGGCAGGGGTTAAATCCACTGTCTATTTTGAGCTGCGCTTCATCCCCCACTTTGATCTGGTCAAGTCAGTGATGACGCAGGGCCTGTTGGGTGATGTCCATTTCTTTGAAGTGGACTACTATCACGGCATCGGTCCCTGGTACAAGCAGTACGAGTGGAATGTCAAAAAGGAGTTTGGCGGCAGCTCCCTCATCACCGCCGGCGTGCATGCCCTGGACGCGCTGCTGTATTTTGCCGACCGCGAAGTTGAGGAGGTCTTTGCCTATTCAACGAAGACGACTGCGCCCGACCTGCAGGAGTACGAGTATGATTCCACCTCGGTGGCGATTCTCAAATTCGCTGACGGCACCTGCGGCAAATGCACCTCATGCGTTGACTGCCGCCAGCCGTACGTGTTCAACGTCCATCTGGTAGGAAGCCAGGGCACCCTGTGGAATGACAAGCTGTGGTCCACGCAGATCGCGGGTCTAAGAGCCGACGAGTGGATTACGGTGCCCACCACGCAGGCTGAGTCCGGCGATGTCCTGGATCACCCCTATCCCCCTCAGGTGGACCACTTTGCACAGTGCCTAATAGAGGACAGAGACTCATCCATCAACTTCGCGGAGGCCTTCAAGACGCACCGGGTGATGTTTGCCATTGAAAAATCCCTGGCCGAAAGCCGACCAGTGAGGATGGCCGAAATGGACTGAAGCTGACCAGGGCCGTCTCACACTTGACAAGCTCAACCCGTTGTGCTATTATTACAGAGATTGGAATTATGACGATACTCGGCAACCGGGCAATCGGGCGGCGATGTAAGTGGGCTTGGCGAGGCTTTCGTTAGGGAGCCGGCCCTGCCTGGTACTTGGTCAACAAAAGGGTGTTCACTACAGTTATGGGCCGGCTTGGCCGGCTCATGGCTTTTATATATAGAGTCGTGAGCCTACGCAGGTTCACGACTTTTTGCTTAATGCGACCGGACACCACCGGTTATGTCACCAGTTACACCCCAAAGATGTGAAGGAGGCTATCAGTAATGGACCAGACCAAAATTATTCTGCCCGAAAGCGAGATGCCCCAGCGCTGGTACAACATCAACCCCGACCTGCCTGCGCCACTGGCTCCCCCCTTAAACCCCAAAACCGGTCAGCCGATCGGCCCCGAGGAGCTGGCCCCCATTTTTCCAATGGAGCTAATCAAACAGGAAGTGAGTATGGAGCCGTGGATTGAGATCCCCGACGACATTCTGCGGGTTTATAGACTGTGGCGGCCTACTCCACTGTATCGCGCCCAC
>JALGTS010000110.1 GCA_029821255.1 Candidatus Zipacnadia bacterium | reverse complement strand
CTCGGGCAATGGCAGTGGCCAAGGCTATAGAAGCACCGGCCAAATTGATAGTAGCTGGCAGCACCATGAGGTTGTCAACCGATGTAGGGATCACGATCTCGGGAAACAGTTCCGCAGGATCTTCAGCAGTGGAGGTAAGCAGATCATAGATGCACCTGCTCAATATCGAACGTTCAATACCACAACCGCTGGTAGCATTCCCCTGAGGATCGGCATCTACTAACAGCACATTCTGGCCGTCCAGAGCTGCGCAAGCAGCAAGATTAATCGCGGTGGTCGTCTTGCCAACACCACCCTTCTGATTAACCACTGCATAGGATAAAGCCATTGACTCACCTCCGGCAGCATCTTGTCCAGCGGTCAGCAGACAATAAATTGTCAACTCCCTACTTAAGGCTTATACAGCGACGCTACTAAGCCCGGTACAATTGTCGGAGTAGTGGCTACATAAGGCAAAGGAGACCGGTCAGCATAGAAGCCGTTATCCTCTGCCTGATGCCAAGCAACTACATATCCATCCGATCTGACTAACGGCCCAGCGAGCTGCAACGCTCGGGGAGCCGAGACCACTGCCCGCAAACAGACCAAATCGTATTGGGCAGCACCGTCAGCGGCGGCAGAGGCGGCATCCTTGTGCTGGACCGTGACGTTCTCCAGACCCAGCCACTGAACAGTCCACTCCAGAAACCGGGCCGCCTTGCTACTGCGATCCATCAACGTCACTTTCCAGTCAGGCTGGATAATACTTAATGTCAAGCCCAAAGATCCTGAGCCTGCTCCTATGTCAAGAGCCCACTTAACCTCGCTCAGTTCAATAAGGCCGGATATCGCTAATGCCGGTGCCATAGCGTATGAGAGAACGCTATGCAAATCAGCATACTTGGACAGTCCCAGGGGAGGTGCCCTTTCTGCCAGCCATTGAGCCAATGTAGCAATACGCTGCTGCTGGTTCTCAGACAGTAACCAGCCTTGGGTCCGGGCATAGCTAACAAATTGCGGGAGGCCTGATATGGACAGTGGTTTCACGTGAAACAGCTCCGATCGCCAATAAGCAGCGATGTGTTGGCCCAAACAGGTTTCACATGAAACATCTAACAGCAATCATCACCTGTAGTATACCACAAACTGGTACTAAATGCAAGCAACGAGTTTAATCGTGAAAAGAGCGAAGCGATAAGTACAAGGGATGGGATGTCCCGATTGCCAATGCCTTGCCCGTACGGTCACAGCCGGCAATATGACCTCGGCACAAGGATCTGACCAGAATGGCTTCCGGCTGCCTTCGTAAACAAATAGAGGAAAAAATGCAAAAGTGCAGAATGTATGATAACCTATTCCTACCCGGGGTATCAACCGGCAGAAATAGGACTATTCAACTTAATGGAGGTGTAGACAATGCCCAAGCTTTTTGGCCAACAGTACTCGCGCGATGAATTGTTGCGGAAAGTAGGAAGCGTTGATCAGTTAGGGGGCGTTCGGTCGGTTGTCTTCTCTGATGGAAAGGCCAACGCCAGCCGTGCCGTCGAATTTCGCACCGGAACCGGCCTGTGCTTTACTGCAGTAGCCGACCGAGCCTTAGATATCTGCTCAGCCGACTACTGCGGAGTCTCTTTGTGTTGGCATGCCCCATGTGGAGTGGTTCATCCGGCTTATTTTGAGCCGCAGGGATTAGGATGGCTGCGCAGCTTTTTTGGAGGCTTGTTAGTGACCTGCGGTATGACCTGGTTTGGAGCCCCACATCAAGACCCGGACGGTGGGGTAGAGGCACACAGCGGCCTGGGCCTCCACGGCAGAATCACTCACATCCCCGCTCGGAATCTCTATGTGGATGGCGCATGGGAGGGCGATGAGTACACAATGTGGGCTCAGGGCAAGATGCGGGAGACGATGATATTCGGCCCCAATCTGCTTCTGGAGCGCAAAGTCTGGACCCGCCTTGGTGAGAACCGCATCTGGATAGATGATGAGGTCACTAACGAAGGATTCCGTGAGCAGGAGCATATGTTCATGTACCACTGCAACTTGGGCTTCCCCGTAGCCGATGAACACAGCGAATATCTGTTCCCCTCGGAGGAGGTCATTCCTCGTACTGAGTTAGCCGGACAGTATATTGAGCAGTGGGGTCAGTTCGCCGCTCCTGATCCACAGCAGGAAGAGCTTGTCTATTATCATCGCCTGCGGAGCCAGCCCGACGGGACCACTTATGTAGCCCTGGTGAACCGAGATTTCAACAACGGTCAGGGGTTAGGGGTATACTTAAAGTTCAATGTTGAACAGATGCCCTGGTTGTGTCAGTGGAAGATGCCGGGCGCGCAGACATATGTAACAGGGATTGAGCCAGCCACCGGCCAAGGCGACGGCCGCCCTGCCGAACGCGAAAGCGGACGTTTAATCACTCTGGCTCCACAGCAGTCGCGAAGATATAATCTGGAAATAGGGGTTCTAACAAACCAGGCAGAGATAGGGGAGATTGAGGATATTATTGCCAACCTATAGAGAGTAAGAGCACCAGGGCCTCCTATAGGCCTCACCAGGAGGCCATTGCACTACCGGGTATTAGAACATACGTTCTACCACAGCGACGCTGTATAGCTTCTCAGCTTAAACATAGGTAATCTAAATCCAATCACACCAACAGAGCGCTACACAGACAGTAAGCACAATTTCGTTATACTATACTCGCAGAACAGGCGTCATATAGCCGCACAGCACAGGAGCAAGCACAACAGGTGCCAACAGCCAACAGAGTACAGGGACAGAATTGGAGCAAGGGCTGCGAAGGTCTCAATCGGGCGAGGAAAAATGAGTGAGGGTATACTGGATGCCCTCCTTTAGTTCACTGGTACTAATCCGGCCGCCGAGAAACTCAGTTTGCAGTAACTTGTTGAATTCACTGAAGAGTTGCTTGCGGGTCTTGCCTTCGGCTACCCATGAATCGATCTGCTTATACAGTTGCTGCAATCGCTTTCTCGGAATAGCTCGCACGTGCTTGTCTACCACCTCCAGAACCTGTTGAGGCTCATTAGTGACTATAGTTTCTTCCAGTGTATCTCCCAGAAAAGTGAATTCTGCGCTTTGATGGTTGTACTCCACATTAATCTGGCAAGTCGAGCCGCCGGGGGTCTCATATATGACTGCTATGTTAGTGATCGCCTCATCCTCTCCGTTCCAGTCCGAACACTCGTAGCGCAGATTACCATACCTTATACGCTGTTCCTCAACCGCTGTGCGAGAATTGACCAGCTCTTCTACACCAGCCTTTACCCTTTGTAACCCATTGTCCTGAGGCTTGCCGGACACTACATAAACCTCCTTACCATGTTGTCGCATGACTAATTCTACCATATACAGGCCTATGAATCAACTATAGTTCCCCATACCTTATAAAGCCGATGAAACAAATGCGGAAGGAAGAAGCCAACATTGCGCGAATAGTCAACTGCCGGGCAAGCAATCACCATTATCCTGCAATTCGTACGCCACAGGAGCATAGCAGCTTCACTGTGGGCGAAGGGAAGCGATAACAAAATCTATCACCTGAGGATAACCAGTCTCTATGCTACGCCAACGCACGATACTTCACGTAGATATGGATGCGTTTTTTGCAGCCGTCGAGCAGCGTGATAATCCCACCTTGCGGGGAAAGCCAGTTGCAGTGGGCGGGCGTCCGGAAAACAGGGGGGTAGTCGCGGCGGCTTCATATGAGGCCCGCCAGTATGGTATTCGCTCAGCCATGCCTACCGCTGAAGCTCAGCAGCACTGCCCGGATTTAATCCTCGTAACTCCTGACCACGCCAAATACCGTCGTGTCTCCAAGCAAATAATGGCGCTACTGGCTGAGTATACACCGCTGGTCGAGCAAATATCTATAGATGAGGCATTCTTAGATGTATCCGGCTCACTGCGCCTGTATGGCAACGCCCAAAACATCGGCCAACAGATTCGCCAGCGTATCAGCCAGGACTTCCAGCTAACCGCAACAGTAGGTATCGGGCCGAACAAGTTCGTAGCTAAGCTCGCCTCCACGCAGGCCAAGCCCGACGGCCTGCTCGAGATTCCACCTGAAAAAGTACTGGAGTTCCTTGCACCTTTGCCAGTTGAGGCACTGTGGGGAGTGGGGAAGAGCACCACAGATAAGCTACACCGGCTGGGATTCACCACCATCGCTCAACTCCAGCAGTGCGATGCTGACGAGCTGATTGCCCAGCTTGGCAAGCAGGGCCGGAGGCTGGTACAGTTAGCCCACGGTCAGGAGAACAGCTCCATCCAAATTCACCGGGGCCGCAAGTCAGTCAGCCACGAACAAACCTTCCCGGAAGATACCAGCGATAAAGAATTTTTGCACACCAAGTTACTGGAGCTGTCCGAGCAGATTGGCCACCGACTGCGCTCTGGCCGGTTCAAAGGCAAAACTATAACGCTCAAGCTACGCTTTTCCGATTTTCATACGATAACTCGTAGTACCACCCTGGACGAACCAACCAACTCCGACCAGCAGATATACCAGTTGGCTTGCACTCTATTAGACGCGGTTAACTTCGCCCGGCGTAAGGTCCGCCTGGTGGGTATAGCAGTGAGCAATCTGGATACTGGCGAGCAGCCCAAGTTGTTGGTCACCGCCAATTCCCGCAAGTCAGAAGTTGATAAAGCAATAGATGCAGTTCGGGAGCGATTTGGGACCGCCAGCATCCGGCGCGCCCGCCTATTGAATGATGACTCAGCCGACACTCAGCCAACAAACTGATCTAAGTGCTGCCTGCGATGAAGCTGCAAATGCTGCTCCCAGTTGCAACGGCAATGGTAGTTGTGAGTAAGTATAGCCGCTAAGCAACTTCGCCAGAAGGGAAAGCAAGGCAATAGTCGGCAAGCCAACCTCACCGAACAAGAATAAACCCAAGAATCCAGACAACGTGG
>JALGTS010000109.1 GCA_029821255.1 Candidatus Zipacnadia bacterium | reverse complement strand
CGAAGCTAGCACAGCGCAGGTAGATATCTCGGAACTGGTCCGGAAGGCCAAGCAGGGTAACGATGAAGCTTTCGGGATGCTGGTTGAGCAATATCAGGACAAGATCTATGGTTACGTGTCCCGAATGTTGCACGATCCCGAGGAGGCCGAGGATGTCGCTCAAGAAGTCTTTATCCGTGCCTACCAGAATCTGAAGGAATTTCGAGAAGCGGCTAGCTTTCCGACTTGGCTGTATCGGATCGCCACTAATCTGGCAATTGATGCAGCCCGCGCCCGTAAGTCACGCCGGGCAGAGACCTTTTCGTTAGACGAGCCCGTAGAGACCGAAGAAGGGGAGATGCAACGCCAGTTGCCAGCAGATAGGCTCGGACCGGTTGATCTGGCGGAAAGCTCCCAGCTTCAACAGATAGTTTCTGAAGCAATTGCCCAGCTCTCGTCCAAATTGCGAACAGTTATCACGCTTTACGATATTGAAGGACTGAGTTATAAAGAGATCGCAGAGGTGTTGGGTTGTCCAGTTGGTACAGTCAAGAGCAGATTATTCAACGCTCGCAACCAACTGCGCAACATGCTCAAAGAGAAGATAGACACTGAGGAATGGCTGACGGAGTTGCAGTGATATCAGCCAGCTTGACAATCCTGAGGGAGTATCACAATGCGTTGCACAAAGCTTCGCAGGATAGTCGTTGTGACCGCACCCGAAGACCGCGATGAGCGGCTCCAAAAGGCCATTGAGCGGCATCTGGCCCAGTGTCCGGCGTGTGCCCAGTTTGCTCGTCAGATGGCTGTGCTGAGCCGACATCTGCACAGCCTGCCCCGTCGCCAGGCCCCCGAAGGCTTTGCGCTCACTGTTAAGCAGCGAATGCAAGAACAGGAGCCTAAGTCCAGGATTGGCTTGATTGAGCGGCTATTTGGAGTACATCGCCCACCCGCTCCCGTGATATCGCCGCAGGCAGCCTGGGCAGGCATCGCAGTGGCGGTCATGGCTCTGACTATTGGATTACTGGTGGGCATACCCGGCGGCAAATCTGGCCTATCTGCCCCAGGACCGATAGCCGCCAGCTACGCGACGGTCCCCGAGTCATCTCTGCCGATAATGGACGAGATTATGCTGCGACATCGCCAGTACGCGCGGAGCCTTGCCCTGACCGATGATCCCGGCATCAATCTGATCTTGTACTTACCCGGGGAAGAATAGTGGTGAAGTACGTGTCGCACAAAGTATCTCGTCAATTGCTGGGCGCAGGCATCACCGGCTTGATCTGTCTGGCCGGGATGATCCCGTGGGCAAGAGCTAACGAGGATTGGGCATGGCGGGTAGTCCAACGCAGCATTCAGGCTGGCCATAATGTTCCTCATCAGGGCTACCGTAATGTGGTAGTGTTTCGCCAGGGGCAAAAAGTCAGCGGCTTCGTTCAAAAGGTCTCACAGGGCTATGGTGGTCAACAGCGGGTGGTGATAGTTGAGCCGCCTGCCCAACGGGGCCGCACCGAGGTTTGTGACGGCCAGACCCGCTGGGAGTATTATCCCCGCGTTCACAAAGTAATAATCAGTCAGGTGCTGGAGCATCATCAGCACCCGTTGAGTTCTACAGAGACACCAGCCTTGCCCAGCTCACCTGCTAATTTACATGCCCACTACCTGGGCGATGGCCAGGTGGCAGGACGACTAACCCACATTATACAGTTGACCACCCCAGCAGGCCGACCTGTGTGCAAACTGTGGATCGATCACCAAAAGTTTGTCCAGCTCAAGGTGCAGCGATTCAGTCCCTCTGGTGAAATCACCTATTCAGCATACTTCACTACTATTACCTACGATCCGAAGTTCCCCCCTGACTTGTTTACATTTACTCCTCCGAAAGATGCTCACATCATTCGCGTGCCTCCGGCACTGCCGCGTATGGACATCAAAGAAGCAGAACGCCAGGCCGGATTCCCAGCCAAACTGCCTCGGTACATCCCCGAGGGCTATTACTTGGAGCGTAGCCGTGTAGCTGTGGCTCGTATGAGGGGACAGTCTGTGTTGTGGTTGTCTTTCTCCAATGGAGTAGACCGTTTCTCGCTTTTCCAGGGGCCACGAGCAATAGCCGCCCACAAAGGCCCCCACCAACTGGGAGAATGCTGGATAGCTGGGCCATTCTGTTTTGTGTTGGTCGGTTCGCTACCTGCTGAGGAAGTACAAAAGATCAAAAAGTCTATGCAGAGATAGTCTTTGCCCGCTTCCGGTCTCCTTGCTGTACATAAGTAGCCCGCCCAAGACGCTTGGAAGCCCGGCCACTGTCCGGTGATACCTCTAACGCCATAACCATCTCTAACAAGGAGGAATTCTCCAGAGTAGGCAGAACTATATTATCGGTCTACTTGTTGCTGAACTTAAGGGTAGATAACTAAAGTGAACAAATTGTTAAAGTTTTGCCCTAAAGTGCCAATATAATGTTAGCGAAAGCCAGGTCGGAGCATCTAAAGGAGCAGTTACTGTGAGAATCGATCCTAAGAAACCATCAGAGATTACCCGCAAAACGGTGCAGGCTACTCGTAGTGAGCAGGTGGGCCAAGTCGATGCTGCGGCAAGGTCCAGCCAAGCCCTCCATGCCGACCAGGTTAGCCTCAGCCCTCAAGCCAGGCAGATACAACGCGCTCACCAGGCACTATCGGGCGTACCTGAGGTCCGTCGCGAGAAGGTAGCTCAGGCCAAGCGTAAGATCGCCCAAGGCACTCTTGAGATAGATGCAGAAGCGATAGCTCGCAAGATAATAGAAGGTGGCATCTGATTGCGAGTGCCATCGTTTTAATTGCACCGGCGGCTGGGCCTGGAATCAGCAGGCCCAGCCGCTCTTTTTTAGGCAGGTAATAGCACTACTATCCCTGGGATATGCCTTACTGCCCCTGGTCGTGTTCCCCTCAGCTTTTGGTCAATGGGACTCGGCGACAGGGTCCGGACAGGTCGCGTTGACAAGCTGCAAATTGATACCGTATACTATTGATGAATTCACCGACCATTGAAGGGTCTACATTTATGTCCCCGTCGCTAGCTAAAGAATGGGTAATACCACCACGTGATCGCCAATTCGAGCAGCAGATCTCCCAGGCTATGGGGATTCACCCCCTTATGGCGGCAGTGTTGCGCAACCGGGGGTTGGAGACGGAACCAGCTATCTACGACTTTCTTCACCCTTCTTTGGATCGGCTTTATGATCCGTCCAGTCTTCCCGATATCGAGCCGGCCACCGCACGATTGGTCAAGGCAGTGCGCAACCGGGAGCACGTGCTGGTCCACGGCGACTACGATGTTGATGGCATCACCGCTTGTGCGCTGATGACCAGGTTTTTGTCTACTGTGGGCGTGCAGGTCAGTTATTATGTTCCGCACCGCATCAAAGACCAGTACGGTCTAAGCTTGCCGGCGATCCATCAAGCCACTGCGAAGGGCATAAAGTTGATAGTGGCTGTAGACTGTGGCGTAGCTGCCCACGAGGCTATTGCGGCTGCTCGCTCGGGTGGCGCCGAGGTAATCGTCATAGATCATCACGAACCAGGCCCGCAGCTTCCCGAAGGGGCATCAATCATTGACCCCAAGCGTAGCGATTCGCAATACCCGGAATCAGAGCTCGCAGCCGTTGGATTGTGCTTCAAGGTAGCCACGGCAGTCTGTCGGGATTTGGAGCTCTCGCAGGCTTCGCTGCAGCGGGCCTTCCTTGATCTGGTGGCATTGGGCACAATCGCTGATATGGTGCCTTTACGCGGCGAAAACCGCCTGATGGTCGCCTCCGGTCTAAAGCTGCTGCCTCAGACCAGAAAAGTCGGATTGGCAGCTCTGCTTGATATATGCGGGTTAGATTCGCAAATCACAGCGCCGGATATCTCGTACCGTATAGCACCACGGCTCAACGCAGTTGGCCGGTTGGCTGATGCCAACGAGGCCGTGGAGCTACTACTAACTAATGACGAGGTGGAAGCGCGGCGGTTAGCCCTACATCTGGATAGCCTGAACCGTGAGCGCCAGTATGAGCAAGAGCGGGTCTGCCAGGAGGCGCAGGAGATAATCGACGAAAGTGAGGAACTGCAGCAAGCACCCGTCTTGGTCGTGGATTCAGAAGGATGGCACATCGGTGTGGTTGGAATTGTGGCCTCACATCTGCTGGAACGCTATCGCCGCCCAGCCATAGTGCTGGTCCACGAAGGCGACCAAGCGCGGGGCTCAGCCCGCAGTGTGGAGGGCTTTGACATTGCTGAGGCCCTACAGAGCTGTAGCGATCTGCTGGTCAAGCACGGCGGACATGCCGCTGCCGCCGGCCTGACCATCCAGCTTGAGAACCTACCCGCCTTCCGCCAGCGGATGAATAACTTGGTCGTAGAGGCCCTCGGCCCTGACGGCTGGCAGGCCCGGCTCCGGGTTGATGCGGAGGTGGACCTGGCCGAGATTGACGAGTCGTTGGTTGAAGACCTGCACGCTCTGGAGCCATGTGGCCAAGGCAGTCCTCGGCCACGATTTGTCTCCCGAGATGTAGAGGTAACCAGTTGTCGCCAGGTCGGCAGCGAGGAACGTCATCTGAAGCTGCAAGTACACGCTAATGGCCGCTACTGGGATTGTATCGGGTTCGGGTTAGCTAAAGCGGGCAGGTGGATCCAGCCCGGCCACCAAATTGACCTTTGTTTCATCCCCGAGTTCAATGAGTATATGGGCAACCGTGAACTGCAACTGCGGCTGGAGTCGGTGCGGCCCAGCAGTAGGGAAACGCGGAGGTAAAGATAAAACGCAATGCCGATACAGCGGTTTCGCATCAGTACAAACACACATCGCCAGATAGTTGACATAACCAATCAGGTACAGGAAGTTGTGCGCACGGTGGGCTACGACCAGGGGTTAGCGTGTATCTCGGTGCCGCACTGTACTTGCACAGTGTATGTCAACGAGAATGAAAGCGGACTGGTC
>JALGTS010000108.1 GCA_029821255.1 Candidatus Zipacnadia bacterium | reverse complement strand
AGTCTTCCTCGGGCCCAAACTGGGTCGGGTTGACGAAGATGCTTACCACGATGAAGTCGTCCCGCTGGCTGGCCGCCTCAATCAGCGAAAGGTGGCCGGCGTGCAGCGCCCCCATCGTCGGCACCAGCCCCACAATTTTACCAGAAGCTCGGGCTGCGGCAATATCAGCTTTTAACTGGCAGATTGTTTCTACAATGCGCACAAGCAACTCACCCGGTTTAGCCTTGAGCATTCCGTGGGGTTAATTATACTCGCCGCGGCGCGACGCGGCAACACTACATCACCGATTATTCGAGGAGTTGGCCGAAATAGCCAACGTAGAATTGTATCAGAATGTAGGCAACAATGATGCCGACGAAGATTACACCGATGGGTAGAGCCATTATGGCCATGCGATGGATAGAGGTCGCAGCGGCTTGCTCAAAGTGGTCGGCGAGGCACTCCATCGTGGCATCCAGCTCGCCGGTTTGCTCGCCAGTCTGGAGCATATGCATGGCCATATCGTCAACGTCAGGAGCCTTGCCCAGCGCTTCAGAGAGCTTATAGCCCCTCTGAACCAGGGGGACGGCGCTTTTGAAGCGTCGTTCAAGAATGGAGTTGCCCATTGCAGACGCCGATAGAGTTATCGCCTGTGCCATTGGCACGCCGGCGGAGTAAGTATATGACAAGGCGCGGGCGAACTTGGCCAGAGCCAGGCGACGTACTACTGCACCCAGCAACGGGATGTGCAGTTTCAGCGAATCGAGGCCCTCCCGCATCTGCTTGCCCTTGCCCAGCGAGCGGTAGATAAGATAGGCCAGGTAGATTGGAATGCCCAGCCCCAATGCCCACTTGCTGACGTTCTTGATGAATATCCACAAGCCAAGCCATACCGAGCCCCTCAGAGCTTCAATCAACGCCGGGATAGCGCAGGGAATGATGATGCAGCAGACCAGGAGCACCTTGGGATAGAAGGTCTCACGCATAATCATCTGGCGCAGGCTATACTCGCGCTCAAGGTAGGTAGCTACCTGGGCGAAGGCTTCGTCCAGCCGCCCTGTTTGCTCGCCCATAGCAATGACCGCCGTGGTCAGTTCGGAAAACTCTTCGGGGTATTCAGCGAGCACCTCAGAGAAGCTGCCACCCGCCGCCACGTGCTCGGCACCTTCGCGGATTACCTGCTGCAGTTGGGGATAGGCCGCGCGCTGTTTCAGAACATTAAGGGCCTCGCCCAGAGCCATACCAGCCTTGAGCATTGTGGCCAGCTCGCGTATCGTTGACGACTTTTGCTCCAGTCGGAAGATAGCCAGCATTAGTCAGATGACGGATTCCACTATTGGCCCGAAGGATAACAGATCAAGCACCAACCGTTACTTTTCCAAGCGTCGTTTGGCCCAGTCTTCAATGTTTTTCTGAGGACCTCGCTCCACGGCCAAGGCATCAGGGGGGACGTCTTTGGTTATAACCGATCCCGCGCCGATGTAGGCACGCGCGCCAATAGCAACCGGCGCGACGAGCGCCGCATCACTGCCAATAAAAGCGCCATCTTCAATTACCGTACGGTGCTTGGTTTGCCCATCGTAATTGCAGGTAATAACGCCGGCTCCAATATTGACATCAGCACCGACCCGAGCATCGCCCAGATAGCTGAAATGCTTGTCATAAGTCCTGGGGCCAATGACGCTGCGGACTACCTCAGCATAGCTGCCGACGCGTGCCTGCTCGCAAATCTCGCTGTTATCGCGGATATGAGCAAAGGGACCGACTTGTACCTCGTTGCCCAGGCGACTGTCAGTAACCACGCTGCAATGTCGCACCTGCACCCGATCGGCGATCCGGCAGTTCTCTATACGCACGTTGCTTTCTATGAGGCAGTCGCTGCCGATTTGTGTCTGTCCCAGAATAACTACTCCGGGCCAGATGATGGTGTCCGAGCCGATCTCCACCTCGCAGTCAATGAAAGTGGAGGTGGGCTCCAACAGCAGCACACCGGCTTCCATCAGGCGCTGGCATACCCGATCGCGAGCGATCTTCTCGGCTTCAGCCTGCTGGGCACGGGTGTTAATGCCCATTACCTCCTGCCAGTCCGGGGCAGTCACTGCCGCAACTGGTTGACCTTGCCTGAGCAATTCAGGAATAACGTCGGTAAGATAGTATTCGCCTTGGACATTGTCAGCACTTAGGCGAGGCAGAATAGCGAACAGTGCGGCTGCCTGGAAGCAGTAGATACCGGTGTTTATCTCTTGGATCCGCTGGTACTGCTCGTCGGCGTCGCTGTGCTCAACTATCTGTTGGACTCGGCCCTCTTCATCGCGTACTACCCGCCCGTAGCCGGTGGGATCAGGACAAATTGTGGTCAGCACCGTGGCAGCGGCGCCGGATTGGGAATGCTCAGTGGCAAGCCGGCTGAGCGTCTGCGGGCGGACCAGAGGGATATCGGCGCACGTGACAAGTACATCCCCCTGGTAGCCCTCCAGTGCTTCTTCGGCGCACATCACCGCGTGGCCGGTCCCCTTGAGCTCTTGCTGACATGCAATTCGCACGTCGCGATCGGCCAGGATTGTACGCACCTGCTCGGCTCCCGCCCCAACCACCACAACAACGGGGTCGGCTGCAGCAGCCCGGGCTGCGTCAACGGCGTGAAGCACCAGAGGCTTGCCACACAACGGCTGCAGAGCCTTGGGGTATTTAGACTTCAGTCGGGTGCCTTCGCCGGCTGCCAGAATGATGCAGGCTGGTGATGGCATCAACAGGTGATCATCCTCCGGTTAGAGTGTGTCAGTGGTGACTGAACAGAAAAGAATGAAGGACCGCTGTACTTATGAACTTCTTCAGGAATACTCTGTTGACCTTCCCGACTGAGGGCGCAGATATGCCTCCAGAGGCGCTCCTGCCCCAGAACGGTCAGAAACCAGGGTCCAGTACACCGGGCTTGCTATACACCCGAGCCAATTCCAGTAACTGTTCGGTACCTGCTGCTCCCACCAGAGCGCACCATCCGGAGCCCTGGCGCCAGGCGATTATGGAAAGTTCACCGCTTGTGGTCAAGTAAAAGCGCAGTCCTCCCTGCTGATATATGAAGTCAAGCCCAGAGACATCCAAGCTATCACAGGGTAGGATAAAGTAGGAAACAACTGCTCCGGGTCGCCAGTAAACCACCTGGCGGCCCCGGCACATCTGCAAGTGGACGGTCTGAGCCTGAGTAGGTTGCCAGGTCGTCTGGACGGCTGGCCCGCTGGGGGCGAGGTGCTGCCGGACGACTACCGGTGGGATTAACTGTGCCATAGCTGCGCGATGAGCCTTAGCCAGATACATCCAACCTACAGACCGGGGCACCAGTGCCCCACGAATGCCCACAGCCACGATTATCAACAAAACACCGATACCTGCCAGTGCAGCCAGACGCTTGGTGGGAGCACGACGGGGGCCGATGCTAACCACCTTGCGAGCAACGGCGTCTATCTCGTCCAAGCGCCGGCGTACTCTTTTCCAAAAGCCTTTCGGGACAGCGACCGGTTGCGAGGCGGGCCCACGAGCGAGGACCTTCAGCGAATAGATTGTCCCAATCCGCTGGCTGCACCATTGACAGGTGACGATGTGATGAGCCAGCTTCTGCTGCTCCTCATTAGACAGTTCACAGTCGACAAATGCCGACAGGGTCTCAGAGGTGACAGGACATTGTTCAGTCACTTAGTTTTACCTCACAGATACCCACGCTGTTGGGCATAGTCTCGTAGATGCTCGGCCAAAGCTCGCCGGCCCCGACAGATGCGGCTGCGTACGGTACCCAGCGGTATGTTGAGTACTTGCGCAATTTCCTTGTAGCTCAGATCGAACATATCGCAAAGAATAACCGCACTACGAAACTCTTCGGGTACCCGCGCCAGTGCCTGTTGGATGGGTTCATCGATTTCGTGCTCAACGACTATTGCTTCCGGCGGTGATTCGTCCGACTTGTGCCACTCCCGGGGTGGCTCATCTTCGCCGTCGTCCCATGCCATAGTCTGAGGCTGGCGGGACCGCTGGCGGCAACGACTGATATGGGTAGTCGTGACAATCTTTAGTAGCCAGGCCCGGAAGTTTGTGCCCAGCTCAAACTGATCAAACGAGATATATGCTTTGATCAGAGCCTCCTGACTGAGATCTTCAGCATCGCTCAAGGTGTGGGTCAGACGGCGAGCAGCATTGAACAGGTCGCGCTGGTGACGCCGTGCTAGCCGTTCGAATTCGCGCCTGCGTCTACCTGTTGGTTGATGCATATGCACCCAGCCTACCTTCCGGCAGATACGCGCGACGCTTATTCATATTTAACAACGCCGCGCAGTGCTCTAACAGTTCCACCATCTACCTGTTGTTAGGTCGGCAACCTCAACTGCCTGACCACTGCTTTATAAGGGAACGGATTGGCTCGCGGATGTACCGGACTATTCGTTCCCCAAGGCTGCGGTGGTGGAGAAACTCACGCTGTTGTTCAGTAAGCAGCTCAGGGGCGACTTTATCCTTTAGTTTGTATACGCCACGCCAATCGTTGTCACAAAGGATAGGGAAAAGATACGCCACAAGTGGATTGGATCCGGTCATTATGGCACTGGCAAAATCTACTACCACCGGTCGGCCTCTGTCGTCAATGAGTATGTTGTCCAACTTATGAAGATCCCCGTGAGCAACGCCGCGACTATGTAGATTCTCAACCAACTCGGAAAGTAGACGGAAGAAGTCAGCGGATATTCGTTGGTGATCAACATCCATTACTCGCTCAGCAGGAATGTGCTGCAGGACCAGGGCATAGGGGTCAACCGTTCCATAGCAGGAGGGTATTCCTGGCAAACCGTTAAGCCGCCGGTAGGCCATCTTCTCCCGAAAGACCAAGAAACGCCCCAGTAGCCGACCAAACAGAGACTTACCACTGCCATAGTCTTTGATCAGTACACTGCTGTCCTGCGTAGATATAATCTTGACT
>JALGTS010000107.1 GCA_029821255.1 Candidatus Zipacnadia bacterium | reverse complement strand
GATCTGACCGAGGGCTTGTGTGGCCGATTCCGGCCAGGACATTTTCGCGGCGTGACGACAGTGGTCACCAAGCTGTTGAATATCGTTCAGCCGGACCGTGCCTACTTTGGGGAGAAGGACTATCAACAGCTAATAGTGATAAAGCGAATGGTGCGCGACCTGAATATTCCGGTGGAGATAGTGGGTTTGCCGACGGTGCGCGAGGCCGACGGCCTGGCGGTAAGCTCACGCAATCAGTATCTGGATACCCAGCAGCGGGCGGTCGCCCCCCGGCTATACCAGGCTCTGCAGCACGGTGCACAAGCGGCTCGAAACGGCGCCAGTGGCACTGAAGTTGAGCGGGTAGTTTGGGACTTACTGGCCAAAGAGCCGATGTTTGCAGTACAATATGTGCAAGCC
The DNA here is from genome assembly GCA_029821255.1 of Candidatus Zipacnadia bacterium. Lineage (GTDB taxonomy): Bacteria > Armatimonadota > Zipacnadia > Zipacnadales > Zipacnadaceae > JALGTD01. The sequence continues at coordinate 4,564 of JALGTS010000107.1, read as the reverse complement.
GTTGACCCGGAGACCTTGCGACCTCGCGGCAAAGCAGGGGCGCCGATGGTGATAGCTGCGGCGGTGTATCTGGGTGATACGCGACTTATCGACAATATTATAATTAAAGAGGATGTCATAGATGCTGAGAATGATGGCTAAAGCCAAAATCCACAATGCCACGGTCACTGATACCGATCTATACTATGCAGGAAGTATTGGTATTGACCGCGAAATTATGCAGGCCGCCGACCTGCTGCCGGATGAGTGGGTAGTGGTGGTTAATTGCAACAATGGAGCACGGTTTGAGACTTATGTAATTGCTGAGCCACCGGGCAGCGGGACGATTCGCCTATACGGGCCATGTGCACGGTTGGGAACAGTGGGTGATGTCGTCCACATTATGTCCTACTGTGCTATGGACGACCAGGAAGCTCGTGGTAATCAAATGAGGGTAGTTATACTCGGCGAGAACAACACACTCAAGGAGAGTCAATGAGCGAGTTTGAAAGTGACCTTGAGGCCCCGTCTTATCTGATTCAGGACATTGTCGCGCGGGCGCTGGCTGAGGACATCGGCTCTGGTGACGTCACCAGCCGTGCGGTAATCCCTCCGGAAACTCGTGCTATCGGGCAACTGATAGCCAAAGAGCCGGGAGTTGTCGCGGGGATGGAGGTGGCCCGGGAATGTTTCAAACAGCTCGACTCCGAGACCGAGTTCACGGTGATTAAGCATTCAGGCGAATGTTTTAAGGCGGGCGAGATTCTCGGTACCGTACGGGGACCGGCTCGCGCCCTGCTGGCCGCCGAGCGGACCGCACTCAACTTCCTACAGAGGTTGTGCGGCATTGCTACTCTCACCCGCAAATTCGTGGATGCAGTGGTGGGCACCGGCGCCGAAATTGCTGACACCCGCAAGACTGACCCAGGCATGCGCGCGCTGGACCGGGCTGCGGTGCGGGCTGGAGGGGGAAAGAATCACCGCTATGCACTCTACGACGGTATACTGATAAAGGATAATCATATCCGCCTGAGTGGAGGCATCACTGCTGCTGTCGCGGCAGCGCGCAGCAAAGCTCACACCCTCTTCAAAGTTGAGGTTGAAACCACTAATCTTGATCAGGTTCGTGAAGCACTGGCGGCTGGTGCTGATATCATAATGCTGGACAACATGAGCCTGGAGATGATGCGCCAAGCGGTTGAGATTATCGGTGATCGTGCTCTCATTGAGGCGTCCGGCGGTATCGAGCTGAACGAAGTCGCTGAGATTGCCGCGATCGGAGTTAACATCATCTCGGTGGGCACGCTGACCCACTCTGCGCCGTCGCTGGATATAAGCCTGGAACTGTCTCCTATTGAGTAGCAGAATGGACCTATGGGGTGAGCGGCTTGCGATTATCGCCTCGCTGTCACAAGCTGGCAGTGTTGGCAATTGTTCTGGGGCTGGTTAGCGCCGAGACAACGGCTACAGCCGACCGTAATCTGGCGGCAGGTAAGCCTTATCTGTGCACTACCGAATTGCGGCCCGGTTGGACTGGACTGGTAGACGGCCAAAACGACAGCGATCAGCCCCCCGCCTGTTTCGCTACTGACAACTCCGCCCAGTTCCCCAAGGAGGTGATCATTGACCTGGGCGGGGTGTACCAGTTGACCAAGATCGCTGTCTACAACAGTCTGAACGGTAATACGCGGCATATCGCTGTGTGGATTTCGCTGGATGCAAAAGATTTCGTGCAACTACGTGAATATTACTTCCCACCCGGTCGTCTCCAACCACTGATTCACTCTTTTGCCTCTCATCCCCGCGCAGCTCGTTATGTGAAAGTAAGTATGTATGACACCTGGGCTGGGGGCGAAGGTGGCGATAACTGCCTGTATCTGCGCGAGGTAGAAGTCTACGGCAACCAAACTGATGAACCTCCAGAATCTGAGCAGTCAGCAGACATCTTGGCATTAGCGCAATGGCAACCACCGTTAGTCAGGCCGCATGCAGTGCGCTTGTTCCGCCGCTATTGTCTGGAGCGGCAAACCGACATTGTAATCGGTGTACTGGGTGATAGTTTCGCGGCTGCGGCAAGCAGTTCAAGTGATCTGTCCCAACCTACTTGGGTAGACCTGTTCGCCGAGCGGCTCAAACAACGCGGTGGCTACGAAACAGTCAAAGTACTGACCAGTAGCGATGTTGAGCTGAGCAATTTATCACAGCTCCGCCAGAGATTGAGTGAGTTTGGGTCAGTAGACCTGCTGATAATTGCCTATGGGACCGAGGCTAGTCTCCGTGATGTGCCGACGCTAAAATTTCGCAGTCAGCTTCAACAACTGGTGGAGCTGATCCAGCAGGAGCTGGTAGCTTTAACTGTGGTGGTCACTCCAGCACCCTTTGCCCACCAGCCTGATCTGGCTCGTTTTGCCCAGGTTAGGAACAAAGAAAGTTGGCGGCTGGCGTGCGCCGCTGACCAGGTGGCCATGGTCACCGGCTGCGCGGTGGTGCGAACTGCTTCGGTACTGGCGCACAGCCAACAGGAAGTTGCACAACTGTACCAAGATAATATATCATTAAGTGAGACGGGGCATCTGGCCATGGCGCGGGCGCTGGAAAGTCTATTGTGGTAAGTAATTGGGCCAAAACGATATACTGCACGCTACAGCACAAAATGAGGTAACCGCCGATGCGAGTATTCTGGGGCATAGTTCTTGGTATTGTACTGTTCTTTCCAGGTATTGTACTGGTACAATGGGTGGGAGAAGACTTACTCGGATACAAAGAGATGTCGGTTACCGACGGCTGTCTGGTGATGATCATCATTCTGCTGAGTGTGATAATCGTTACCGGTATTAGTCGTCCCCAGCAGTATCAACCATCACGGCGCCAGCCATCAGCGCCCGGTTCTGAGACGGAGCCCTATCCTCAGCAGCCACCTTCTCGGGGAGTGCGCCGACCGCTGCGGCGCTCCTCCTCGCACCGCCGCAGCCAGCGAGAATGAACTCTTTCCCGTTACCTCTACAATCCGCCCGATTATCTTGGCCGGCAGCAATATGCACACCCACAGGCACAGTAACTCTGTTGCTTTTTATAGTAGGGATACAAATGGGGCTGGCAATGTCGGGCTGTGGCGGCGCGCGCACCACCAGTAGTATAGACAGCCTGGAGGTGCGCCGGTACCGTTGGTACGTAAATGACGCGGAGACCAAAGTGTGGGTGGTCGGTGAGCTCCAAAACACCGGCGAAGCTACCGTCGAAGGTGTGGAGGTGCATGTCACTCTTCATGATTTCAGCGGTGTCGTTCGAGGCAAGAATATGGTGGTGCTGAAAGACCTCAAACCAGGTGAGAGTCGCATCTTCCAATTAGAAGTAACGCGGCAAGGGGGAACTGCCACTGTGACTGTGGAGTTAAGACAACCTGAGCAGCTGCCCGGACCGGCCAGCGTACCCGAGGACTGATACTACGCAAATTAATAGCTAATCAGCCAGCGCTGCCCTGGGTGCTGCGATTCAACTGTCAGGAGGGCATAGTGAATCGCCAGTTGTGCGCAGGCTATACGTTGGTCGAACTGCTCGTAGTAGTAGCCATTGTTCTGATTCTTGCTGGTATGCTGCTGCCGGTCTTCGAGCAGGCCGTAAAGTCCGCTGAAGCTACCAGTTGTCTGGCCAACATCCGTCATCTGGCTTTGGCCAGCCAATTATATTGTAACGATTATGACGAGCAGTTACCCCCCGCGTTGCTTGACTTGTCTGACAGCACTAAAAAGAACTGCTGGGATATTCTGCTGCTTCCCTATGTGGGCAACCGGCGGATCTACCTGTGCCCCGCCGATGAAAACCCGACCTATGGCCCAGCCTACACCAACTCGCTGCTACACAGCTATGGCATAAATCTCGACCTTACTATGATTGGTGGCTATGCGGGAGCGTCCCTCCAGTTATGCCGCATACCACACCCCAGCAAGACCATACTGTTTTTTGACCTGGCCCAGCCTTATTCCTATGGCTGGCGGGCTTCCTGGGCTAATATGTCTCAGTATGTCGCTACCCGCCACAACCAGGCCAGCAACTTCGCCTTTTGCGCCGGAAATGCCAAGCGTATTAAGCCGTCTGCGACCCTGACAAGCAGCGTTAACCTGTGGCAGCCCTAATGACCTCACCGGTTTGGCCGACACCCCTGGCAAGGGCAAGCCACGCATAGTTGTGGCTTCCCCAGATAGCCTCCCTGCTTGCCTCGGCTAACCCAAGCGACCTATAATGGCAGACAATAGCAGTGTGAGGCAATACTGAACAATGCAGCCTAAAGATACCATACTTGCAGTAATCCTGTTGATAGTTGCTGCCCGAATCTCGGTTGCTGATGCTCCTGCCCAGGTCTACCTGCAGGTAGCCGGCCAGCAAGTAACCGGCCTACCTACCCCCTACGTGGAAAACGGCCTGCTTTGGGGGCCAGTAGGTGCGGTAGCGCGGGCACTGGGTGCTGACGTCAGGTGGCAGCCTGCGGGAGGACGGCTCACAGTAACTACCGCTGATGGACAGCTGCTGCAGTTGAAAGTGGGCAACAGCTTTTATCAGCTAAACGAGCAGAAGATAGGGCTGCCAG
>JALGTS010000106.1 GCA_029821255.1 Candidatus Zipacnadia bacterium | reverse complement strand
GGTGGGTACGCCGGTTACCTGCCAGAACATTGTTATCACCTTCCTGGCCATTCTGGAGCTGATCCGCCGGCGGCGGGTCCGGGTCTATCAAGGGAGGGCGAGCGCTGAGATTCTCATTCGTCCGATTCCGAATGCCCAACCTGTGAGCCAGTCGTCCGCTGATGCAGATTAGCCTGATTAGGTCAAATTAGCTACCATCCTCAGGAGAGAGGTACGGATTGACTTCACCGGATTTATGTTGCGCAATTGAATGTTTGCTGTTTGCCAGCAATGAGCCGGTCGGTGACGCGAAGCTGGCTGAAATTCTGGGGGTGCCGGAGCAACAGGTGGCTGTGCTGATTGAGCAGTTGCAACAGCAGCTTGAAGGCCGTGGGCTGTGTGTAGTTGAGCTGGCCGGCGGCTATAATCTGGCCACGCGGCCCGAGTATGCTGACTTTGTCGAGCGGCTCTTGGAGCCGGAGCCGGAGCGATTGTCAGTGGCGGCATTGGAGACGTTGGCTATCATTGCCTATCGGCAACCAATTACACGGCCGGAGATTGATGAGTTACGCGGCGTGAATTCCTCGGGAGTGGTCAATACCTTGCTGGAAAAGGGTTTGGTAGAGGTAGCTGGCCGCAAGCCGGCACCGGGGCGTCCATTTCTGCTAAGGACCACGTCGCATTTCCTGAGCAGCTTCGGGCTGCGCGACCTTGATGAACTGCCTCGGTTAGGTCCGCTTGAGGCTGAGAAGCTTGCAGAAGGACTGACCGAGTCGGCGGGACAGCAATCATTGGATACTGAGGAGGAAGATGACACATCGCCAGCCGACGAAGAGGAGTCAGTCAGCTAAGTGTAGCGTTGATCGGCGCTGGTGCCACGGGGGTAGCGGCGGTATTATTATGGCTGGACTGGCTACCGCTGGGTGTGCCGGGCCAGTGGGAATGGCTGCGGCGGCCTGTCACTGTGATAGCAAGCCCAGAGCTGATGATGGTGTTAGGAGTAGCACTGGGCGCGAGCGTATTTGTGCTTGCCATTTTGCGTTCAGATGGCCAACTGACGCGGGCTGTTACCATACTGCTGGTCGCGCTAATCTTCATGGCCAGTATGCTTACAGGGGTTGGCCTGGCGGGCAGTGATCCTGGCTTCTGGGTTAGTGGTGCCCTGGGGGTGATTAGCGACAGCGCGATGGGCTACTACGGCCAGGCGCTGCTCCTCAGCGGCGTCAGCGATGCCTTTTTCTATCACTCTGCGCGGGTCAACAGCAGCCGGCTTCCCGATCGTGTCCGCACTCACCCACCCGGCCCTATCATCTTCTTCTATCTGTTGCATCAGTCGCTTGAGCGTGTTCCCGGGATGCTTGAGTGGATTGAGACTGTGCTTGGTCAGCGAGGTATTACCCCGGCTGAGCTCCATCGCGTAGCCTCCGCTATCACCCAAGCGCCGCTGAGCCGGCAGGATGCAGAGATTGCAGTGCCCATTGCTTTTATTCTGAGCCTCCTTGGGGCTTTGGTGGTGCTACCGGCCTACGGCATAGGAGCCGTTGCCTTTGACCGGCGCACTGGGCTAATCGCTGCTTTGTTGGCGGGCACTATGCCGTCCCTACTACACTTTGCCCCCAGCATTGATGGCATTGGGGCAGTGTTGGCACTTACATACTTATGGCTGTGGATGATAGCAGTTCGCCGAGCAGAGGTGTGGCTATATATTCTGGCCGCACTGGGCGCGACGGTGATGCTGCTGTGGAGCTTTGGATATGCAATCCTACTGGTCCTGGCAGTGATTGTAGCGATACCGGTCTGGGGCCAGGTCTATCCCGACGAGATAAGTCGGCATTTGCGGGGAGTGGCGTGGGGGTTTGTGGTTTTTGCTGCTGTCCACCAACTGCTTTCGTCGGGCCTGGAGTACAACATACTGGTTGCACTCCCCGCATCTGTGGCCGTGCATCGGCAAATATTGGCTGCGGCAGGACGAAGTTATTGGCCGTGGCTGGTGATGAATCTGTACGATTATCTGCTGTTTATGGGGCCAGCTCTAGCGGTGACGTCAGCAGTTGCCATTTGCATGGGGCTGAAACAACAGCGCTGGCCGGCTCTGCCCCAGGGCCTGGTGGTGGGCCTGCTTGTTATTGTAGCTCTATTGTTGCTTTCCGGTTCTACACGGGGGGAGGTGGGGCGTATCTGGGTTTTTCTTATGCCGCTGGCGGCGCTGCCGGCTGCTGATTATCTCGCCGGGCTGTCCGGCTCCGAATTGGTGTGGCTGGGAGGGGCGCTCATCGCTCTGCAGGTCTGCTTTGCTATCGTTGTGCATGCCACGCTTATTGGCGTATATCCCTTCTGAAGGTCAGGGGTGCAAGGGGCGGCTTGAGGTCTCTGGGGTGCAGATATCAGACAAAGAACCTGGTGAGGCAGGATATCCGGCGGCTGACGGAAAAGCTATGGCTAAGAGTGGTGTTGGCGGGTGAGGATTCGGTCTCCGTAGCCCAGGTACAAAGCGAGTGCGGCGAAGGCCAACCCGCCCAGCAGGAACCGAGCCTCATTGGCAGCCAATGGGCCTGCGTGCTGCGGACTAAGCAGGCCCTCAATTAGTGCGGCTACCACGAACACCGGTATCGTCCCCACGGCCAGTTTTACCGCCTTGACTGCGGCGATGCGGAAGGCGTCGCCCCGAGAGTAATCGCCGGGGTTGATCAGTGCATAGCCCATCATCAGGCCAGCGCCGGCGGCGATGAGGATCGCAGGTATTTCAATAGACCCGTGAGGTATGACCACGGCCAGCAGATCAGCCAGCCGCCCCCAGTGGGCGCCAATGCCCAGAAAGACGCCCAGCATCAAGCCGTTCATTATCAGGACATACAGGGTGCCCACGCCCAAAGTGACGCCCAGCGCGAAGGCCTTAAGAGCAACTTGGATATTGTTGCTCATCAGCATTGCCGAGAAGTTGGCCCCGCCCAACATTTGTGCGGCATCAGCGAAGTACTCGCCGGCGGGCTTGTCAGAGGCAGCGAAGTCTTCGACAGCATCGGGGAAGCAAGGGCCCAGCAGTGCGGTTGACCAGCGATAGTCAATGCTGACCAGCAGGTAGGCCAAAGCAGCTACGGCAACGGTAACGCCGGCGGCTACGGCGACGTAGCGCCAGTTCTCACGGAAGGTCTGGGGAATTTCGGCGCCGAATAGATGACCCAAGCGCACTGGGGGGCGACTGCGCCGCCCGTAGACCAGGCCGTGGGCGCGCCCGACCAGTTGATTGAGGTACTCAATCATTTCGGCATCACGACCCTGGCTGTTGGCGCGGGCCAGCGCGGCGGTCGCCTGCCGGTATAGCGTGCCCAGCTCGTCAAGCTCTTCAGCCCGTAGCGTGCCCAGGCCGTGGCGTTGGGCGCGGTTGAGCAGTTCGGTTAGTCGTTCCCATTGTCGGAACTGGCTGGGAATAGCAATCACTCGCTTTCAGCAGTCGCTTATGCGTATTATAGCACTTTTCGGTAGTGAGGGGTAAGTCAGATGCAGCAGGATCGGGTTGTCATTGAAACGCCGGAGCATATCCGATTCAGCTATGAGCTGGCCGGGCTGGGCTCGCGCTTCCTGGCGCTGGTGCTGGACACCCTAATCCAGGGCGCCGCCTTGCTGATGGTGTTGATTCTGCTATCAGCGATTAACCGACTGTTGAACTGGACCTTGCCGGACCTGGGCGAGTTCGCCGGGTTGCCGATCACGATGGTCATTATTGTCTTTTCAATGACGTTGCTGGTGCTGGCCTATTTCGTTGTCTTTGAGCTAATCTGGAACGGGCAGACGCCGGGCAAGCGCGTAGGCGGGATGCGGGTAATTAGGGCGGGGGGTGGTGCTATTGACTTGGCCGCCTCGGCAATCCGTAATATCCTGCGGCTGGTGGACAGTCTCCCGATTTTCTACCTTTTTGGTGGTCTGTTTGCCTTCTTTACCAGGGCCAGCCAGCGCATCGGTGACCTGGCAGCCGGCACAATCGTGGTTAAGGAACGGCTCTGGGAATATCCCGGAGAGGAGAAGACGGCTGAACCGGGGGAAGAAGCAGGCGACCTGGCCGAAGTTGGTGACCCGGCAGTGCGCCGGGCCCGAGGCTATGTAAGCTCGCTCAGTGCTGAACAAATCCGGACGATCTGCCGCTTCATTGAACGGCGTAACGAGCTGTCCGCCGATATGCGCAGCCAGCTCGCAATGCGCATCGCCACCGCCTTGCGCGAGCGGTTCCCCGGGCTGACTGTGGCTGAGGGTGAAGATCCCGAGAGGCTGGTGGAGATAGTCTACCAGGCCCACCTGCAGCGGGAACGCAATCTGTAGTGCGACTATACTTGTGATGGGTCTGCTGCAGCAGTCGTGCTGCCCAGTTCAGGATGGCGCGGAGCCACTAGGAAGATGTAGATTATAGGCAGCACTCCCACGGTGTTAAGAATCAGCAGGGCTATATACCAACCCAACTGATCGCGCCGGGCTGCCTTCCACAGGGCGATGCCTTTCCAGAGAATGCTCCATACGACCAGCGGTATCGCTATGGCCGAGGAGAGAAATGATGCCAGGCCCAAAGATGATTCCATTGCTGATTTCTCCTCTCTTTATCTGTGCAAGATGGCCATGGCGAACTCTGTGCTCAATCGTCTTTGTCCATTTTCCAGCGGTCGTGCAGCCATAGCCACTGCTCGGGGTAGCGTCGGATCTGTTCACTGATTATATCATTGATCTGTTGGGTTAACTGCCTGGTGAACTGCTCACGGTCATCAGTTTGTGGTAGGGGAAGTGGCGGGAAGACCTGGCTGTGGAAGGTGTCGCTGGGTAGGCGGCGGACAAAGAAGGGGATTATGGGGCAGCCAGTGCGCCTGGCTAAGGCTGCTGGGCCGGTGGCGGTAAAAGCTGGTCGTCCCATGAAATCCAGTTCAATGCCCCCTTCTGCCGCATGCTGGTCGGGCAATATCACCAGACCTCGGTTATTACGGAGAGCATGTATCATCTCACGAATATCCT
>JALGTS010000105.1 GCA_029821255.1 Candidatus Zipacnadia bacterium | reverse complement strand
ATTGTACTGTCCGGTCAGCCTGGAGACTAACTGCGCGAGGCTGACCGTGTTCGTTGTAGGTCATCTGTTCTTCGCCAATCAGCCACATCTCGCCGCCATCTTCTATGTACTGGCAGGCGGCATGGTAGACTTCATCCGGCACGTGGCGCACTGACGGAAGTACCACGACACGATACTGCTTCAATCCGCCCGCGATGGCTTGCCGCTCGGAGACGAATTTGACTGGCAGACCCGTGAAGGTGAGAGCATTGAAAGCCTTGAGCATCGCTTCGTGGGCGCGCTCCGACCAGATCTGTGAGGTGACGCTGTACATAATGGCCACGGGTGCCGGCGCGTTCTGCAGCTTTGTCACTTCCGGGGCTAAGCGCATTAGGTCCAGCGCACAATGACCGACAGCTACGATATTCTCCGGTCGGGTCAAAATACTGTTGGCCAGCGAAGGATGCCAGTCAACGTGCTCCCAGACCCATATAGTAGTAGCGCCCTGGCCGTGGATTGCGCCCATCCACAGCGCGCAGTCAGTGTGCTCCGGCGGGATGCTTCTCTCCCCACCAATTAGGTGGTTCTCGGAATTGAAAATCGGCACTTTGCGCAGGGAATACTGCAAATCGTAGAGCAAGTTTTGCCTACTCCACCCGCCTGAGGCCCATTGATCACCAAAGCCTGAAAATGTGTGAGCGCAGTCATTACCATTCAAATCTCCGATCCAAGCAGCCTGCTCCATATCCCAACCGTCCCTAAACAGCCGGCGATCCATCGGCTTGTAAGAGGCTGATGGCGAAATAGAGATCTTGGCATGCGTCAACATTTCGGGCCAAATTTCATGGACAATACTGGATAGAAAGCGGTGGAAGTCAGCCATTCGCTCCTGGTTGAAGCGGAGCTGATCGTAGTATAACGGTGTCATCTCTGCCTCGGGAGGCATTCTGTCGGTCGGCGTTGAGATAGCAATCTCGTCAAATGACTCATAGTCAGTTCCGCACACCGCGTTGAGCTGTTCAATTGTACCGTAAACTTGCTGCAGATACCTGGGCCACAGTTTCTGGCGCCATGGGTCTTCAGCCCAGTTGTATATCGCTGCCTCATTACTGAGACAGATACTGTGCAGAGCTGGACTATCTTTAACCGTGGGCAAACAGGCCTCCAGGTGCTTACGCATTATCTCGCGGACTTGCGGGGCGTCGGGACTCGGACACAAACCTCCTGTGTCAACCAGCTCCGGCCACTTGTTGCGCGCCCACTTCGGGAAGTAATGCGGAGAGATGAGCCAGTCGACCATTACATTATGCTTTTCACCCCGCTGCAGGGCTGTACCAATTGACTTCTCGAACGGCTCAGAAGTCACCTCATTTTCAGATATGACGGTGGAGTTGGGCCCGAGCTCCTGTTGTACGATATTCACTCCAAGGTCATACAGCTTGGGTATGTCGGCACGCAACTGGCCGAAATGCCCATACCCAGTGAAAAAGACCGGCCGCCACTGGCGCTGGCCGGTAGTAGGCCAGAGCGTCGGCGCCCAGAAGGCGCCGTCACGAATCTCTACGGGGCCAGTCACATAGCGGGGGACAAGCTGCGGCTGGGCTCGGCCTGATAGATAATCGCGCAATCGGCCCTTGGCTTCGTCAAGAAGTCGGCCAATTGTTGCAAGGTTGCGCTCGGCGCGCGGGATGTATCCGGTGTTCAGATCCGCCAGCGCGTAGTCAATCTGTATCTTCGCCATCATGATGATCACGCGTTCGTAATCAGTCGCGATGTGCCGGCTTTCTGCACGTTCCGCTAACCGCTCAATGCGGGCCAGTTTGCGTCGCAATCTCGCAGCGGTTTGTGGTATTCGCTCCTTAGCATCGCTCACATTTAAATCTCGCCTGGCTGCAGCGACGAGCTGTCCACTTTCCGTGACAATTTGTGCGGCAGCCGCCTGCGTAGCAGCAGTAATCAGTTCCGCTGGCAGCGTCGCCTTCACCAAAAAGTTACCGCTACCGCTATGGGGCAGGGACGCCCGCACAATAGTCCGACAGGTGCCATCCTGGGTAAGCGTGGCGAACTGGATTTGCAATGGCTGAGTTGCCGGTTTGCCCAACAGGATTGCTGTCACTTCTGCTGGTTCACTCTCATACACCGGTTCACGCACAATTAGGGCAAAAGCCGTCTCGTCTCTGCCGATGAACGTGAGATACTTTGAGGGGTCTTTTCCGCTCCCAATACCTGGTGTCAGTTGCAGCCAACCCTGCCGTCCTTCGCCATCGTTTTCGTTGATAATAATATTGAAACCAAAAACCGGTGCGTTATCCTCTACTGGGATACCCAACGCTGGCCAAGGCAGGGCAAGTTCGTACACGGTGTAGTTCTGTTGCCGCGTTATCGCGACATCAAAGGCGTTTACTTGATTACCCAGATCAGTTGAACTGCGCCAGCAGCTTCGTACCACCTGCCCGGTATCGGTCAGCGCGAAACCATATTCTGCATCGTGGCGGCCGTAGCCGCCGGCGGTCTTCTGACAAAGCGGGTCAATGGCAATCTGGATACTGTCATCTCTCCACATACACACAGCAGCCTCACTGGCCGGCGCGTAGTGATGATCATCAAGCACTGAGATAGCCACGTAGAAAGCCTGCTTATCCCAGCCCAGGCGCATTTGGGCACTTAGGTCATCTTCCCCGCTCCAGCCTTTGACCCGATTGTCTGTCTCTTTTTCAGGCAGGCCCACACAGGAGATATCTTTTGGCCAGTCAGCCAACTGTCCATCAATAGTGACAGGTACCTTCAACCGGTTAATCGCCAGCAGGCCGTAATCAGCAGCCTGCGCCGTATCAAATTGCAAGATCCGGGGACTCGGCCCGAGATCCCCTGGTTGCTCCTGTGCAGCAGCTAACACTACCAGTGCCATTGTGGCTCCTACAACAACAATCGTCCATACCAGCCTTCTCATACTATTTTCCTCCTGGGAGACCGTTGTAAAACTCACCTTGCTATCATAACGGAAGGGTGGCTTTTTTCAGAGACATCCGAACATAAAAGTCTTGCCCGACAACGAAGATTTCGCCTTAACACTTCTGTTGTGCAGGCAAGACACGCAAGATAAGCAGCTTCTCTATGCCTCTATCACTTCAAACCCTACCAGCGCGCTGAGCTGCCTCAGTTCTTGCCGATAGTCTCCCAGGACCAGGGCAAAATGATGGCCGAAGTCCTGTTCGAGTTGGAAGAACCTCGCCGCGTCAGAGATGCGCAGGTCATAAGCCAGGCTGCAGCCCACCTTCATATAGCCCTCGCAGCCGACCACCTCACCGGTGGTGGCCATCAAGGCTGTGCCTTCTGGGTTGAAGCGCGCGATGGTCACGGGCTGTCCGACATCTCTGGAGATGTCGTAGCGCAGCGTGCCGCCCCAGCCTCCGACCGTGAAATTCTTGATACCATAAGGAACATTGGGAGCATCTAAGCCCTTCATCTTGCGCGCTGGCACGTCGTGATGCACCCTGATGATGTTGTTCTCCCTGTCGCAGACCCAGGTGTTACCCATATGCGCAGCCTTGCGCGACAGATACATCAGGACCGCCATTGCTGTAAGTACGTTAACGTCTCCCTCGCAGGCGCTGGGGATTCCCTCGTCCTTCAGCAGGCTATGAGCCAGACAGAAAGTAACCTGTTCCTGCTCCATCACCTGTGTCGCACAGATTTCAAAACATGGCAGCGTAAAGGCATTGCACTCATACTTGGCGAGAGTCTGCCGCGCGGCCAGATAGAATCTCACCGAGGGGAGCAACTGCGCGGCAGTCATATCGCTCTGCTCGGCCTCTGAGATGAGCTGCGCGGTCAGCGCATGAGCCTCCTCGGCCTGTTCAGGTGTGAGATGGCGCATCACTTCCAGTATCTCCTCAGCCGTAATGAGGCGATGATCTATGCCATAACGCAACTTCAGCCCCTCCAAATCACCGATACTGCTGACCACTCCGGTTGGTATGACCCCGCCCTTCAAGGCAACAAGGAAACGGGTCTGCGCCAGCGCCTTGCGCACCTGGAACAAGGAGAGAAACGAATTTAGATCCTCGTAGTCCAAAAAAGCATAGGCTTCATGCCCACGGGTTCGCAGGTACGCGGTAACGTCCACGGTCGCGACGTGTCCAACCAGCAGCAAGGGTTTCTGATATCGCTCAGCGATGGCCACCGCTGGATACTGGGGCAATCCGCCGAGTCCCATAAGCAGGAGGTCTGCCGCGGAGGCGTCCAGTTCCAGCTTGTTGAGTTCGCTTTCACGAACCACGAAGTCGTCGCTCCATTCCACAACTACAGGCTCCAGCACCTCCGCAATAGGAGCTATTTCTCTGCGCACTTCTTGGCAGAACTGCTGGAACTGCTCTTTGTTCTTCTGCCGGTCAACCTCCGGGGTCAAATCCTCTTTGTCACCTACCCTGCACGGTCCCTCATACGCCGCACTGTGTATCAGTTGAATGAAAACCGGCTTCACTCTGACCTTTGTATCAATGGGCTTGGTTATGCTCATATCTGCGTAGCACCCTCTATGCGAGACTTATCGTTGGGCTTTCAATAGTTGCCGTATTCTTCAAGTGGGTGGTAATCCCTGCTTACGTTGGTGACAATAAATTCGGGAAGCCATTACTTTGTAGCCTTCCTTGACATCAGCACAAAAGGGCTATTAGGGGAGTATGCCAAGCTGCAGAAGTTCCCGAGTCAGCAACAAGGTGACAGAAAGACTCCCAGCACTCTCTCACCTAAGCCGTACAATGCAGGGCGGCTACTTGCCGATTAATAAACCCCAGGCCGAGCCATCGAACCAGAAGGCCTTATATGAAACCAGGTCTCGCAAGGGGCCTTGTGGGTCAGTCGCATAGCACGGCCGGCTACACAATATGGTCTTCTTTCTCCTCACTCACTGATCCGCTGTAGCTTTTGTTCTGATGCCCCGATACCCCTATACCGCACCTCGCCCGTGCATTGATAGGCTCTTTCCGCAGACTTTGC
>JALGTS010000104.1 GCA_029821255.1 Candidatus Zipacnadia bacterium | reverse complement strand
GGCAGTAGCACGTGCCTGCCTGTCAGCGGTGGGCAGGTGGAGTTGGGAACCTGGCAGCGGATAATGCTCATCGAGCTTGACGGGCCACGTCAACGGCGCGTAACTGTAACAGTTCTGCCAGGCTGACACACAAGGGGATGCGATGGGAGAAGGCGGTCCGATATCGCAAGCTGTGCTCCTAGTAGGCGGATTAGGCACCCGACTGCGTCCGCTGACTTACCTTATGCCCAAGGCGCTGCTGCCGGTGCTCAATCGGCCTTTGATCTCGTACGAACTGGAACTGCTCGGCCGCAGTGGTGTGCCTGATGCGCTCTTGGCCATCCGTCACCACTCCGGCCAACTGCAGGAGGCACTCGGCGACGGCAATAGGTGGGGTGTTAGTCTGACCTATGTTGAAGAGCAGCTGCCTCTGGATACCGCCGGTGCCCTCAAGAATGCTCAAGAGCTGCTGGCCAGCGAGTTTTTCGTTTTTAACGGCGATCTGATTCTGGACTGTGACCTGGCTGAGCTGGCCCGTGCTCACCAGCAGTCGGGGGCACTGGTGACGATACTGCTGCGCCAGGTGCAGGATATCAGCCATTTTGGGTTGGTTCAGCGTGATGAAAAGGGCTTTGTCACCGCCTTTCGTGAGAAGGTGAAAGTGGATGAGACCGGCCAGCGGACGGTCAACGCTGGTGTCTATGTGATGGCTGCGGAAGCCCTGGACTATGTTCCGGTCGGCGAGCCATACTCAAACGAGACAGATCTGTTTCCTGCACTACTGGCGGCAGGTCTGCCCATATTGGGCTATCTTCCTGACCAGCAGCGCTACTGGACTGATGTCGGTCGCATTGAGACGTATCTGGCCGCCAACCGCGATCTGCTCGGCGGCAGCTTGCCCTGGGTAGACTGGCCCCGATGTGATGAGAAGTTAAAGAGTTGTGGTGCGCAGGTGGTGCCGCCAATCTGCTGTGGTTCAGGAGTTAAGGTGGGAAGAGCCGCTCAGATCGGTCCCTATGTCACTCTGGGAGATGACGCTCAGATTGGTGCAGGAAGCATGCTGACTGATTGTATCATACAGACCGGTGCCACTATCGGAGCTGAAGTGACGCTGGCATCAGTAGTTGTGGCGGAAAACGAGACAGTGCCCAACGGTCACCATCAAACTGGAGGCGTATTTTGCACTTATGAACAATGAGATGTTGTTGATGATTCCCGGTCCGACCAACCTGCCCCAACCGGTGCGGGAGGCGCTGGCCCGGCCGACTATCTACCACCGCGGCCAGCAGTTTGCGAAACTGCTTGAGATGTGTGTGGAGGGTCTCAAGCCACTCTTTGGCACAGAAACCGACGTGCTTATTCTCACCTCTTCCAGCACCGGAGCAATGGAGGCTGGAATTGTCAATTTCCTGTCGCCGGGTGATGCAGTGATTGCCATTGACACTGGCAAATTTGGCCAGCGGTTGGGAGAGATTGCCAACACTTTCGGAGCAGATGTAACCTGGCTGAAGGTTGAACCAGGGCGGGCTGCTTCAGCGGATGTTCTGGATGCTCTGTGCGGGCAGGTAGCACCGAAGGCCGTGCTGTTTGTGCAAAACGAGACATCCACCGGTGTCTGTCAGGATGTGCCAGCCCTATCCGAGGTAGCCAATGCCCACGGTGCGCTGGTGATAGTTGATGCGGTCAGCAGCCTCGGCGGCATTCCCTTCCAGATGGACCGGTGGTCGGTAGACGTAGTGATAGCCGGTTCGCAAAAAGCGCTAATGTTGCCACCGGGTCTGGCCTTTGTAGCAGTCAGCTCCCGAGCCTGGCAGGCAGCCGAGACGGCCCAGATGCCGCGCTACTACTTCGACCTGCAGGCCGCCCACCAGTCCGCCCTCAAGGGACAAACTCCCTACACGCCGAACGTGAATTTGATTGCGGCACTGGCCGAAGCAATCAGTTTACTGCAGGCCGAGGGGCTGCCTGCCGTCTACCGTCGCCATCAGCAGATGGGCCAGGCAACGCGGGCGGCTGTCCAGGCCCTGGGCCTGGCGCTATTTGCTGATCCCGAGTTTGCCTCCGATGTGGTGACCGCTGTGCAATCGCCCGAGGGCCTGGACTCCACTGAGCTGGTCAAGCGGGTCCGCGACGACCACAACATCCTTATCTCTGGTGGCCAGGGTGAACTGAAGGGCAAAATATTCCGCATTGGTCATCTGGGCTGTGCCGGTATTGAGCAGGTCCGCCGCACAATAGGGGCAGTTGCTGCCAGCCTTGTGGAGATGGGATATGACTGTGCAGCACAAGCAGCGGCTGAGGCCATTGACGAAGTCGTGGCGAATTTTTGAAGAAGGAGACTTGCTGTGCCTGACTATCGCATACTGGTGACTGACCCCCTTGCCGACGAGGGGCTGACAATCCTTAAGGAGTTCGGCGACGTTGAGGTGTTGCCCGGCCTCAGCGAGGATGAACTTGTCCGGGCCATAGTCGGCGCTGATGCGCTACTGGTACGCAGTGGAACTCAGGTTACAAAAAGTGTTATTCAAGCTGCCGACAGGCTGCAAGTTATTGCCCGCGCTGGCGTCGGCGTGGACAATATCGACGTATCCGCTGCCACCGCCTGC
The DNA here is from genome assembly GCA_029821255.1 of Candidatus Zipacnadia bacterium. Taxonomy (GTDB): domain Bacteria; phylum Armatimonadota; class Zipacnadia; order Zipacnadales; family Zipacnadaceae; genus JALGTD01. The sequence goes on along the minus strand of JALGTS010000104.1, from coordinate 2,442 downwards.
GGCATACTGGTGGTCAACTGTCCAGAGGGCAACACTGTAGCTGCCGCCGAGCATACTGTTGCCCTGTTGCTGGCGGCGGTGCGTAACATCCCACAGGCATACACCGCGTTAAAAGCAGGCAAGTGGGAGCGGAAGCGCTTTATGGGTCGCCAAGTTGCCGGTAAAACTCTGGGCATTATCGGCCTGGGCCGCATTGGCTCAGAAGTAGCCCGCCGCGCCCGTGGCTTACAGATGAAGGTACTCGCATACGATCCGTATCTCTCCCCCCAGCGAGCCGAGGACCTGGGAGCACAGATATGTACGCTTGAAGAGCTTCTGCAACAAGCCGATTTCGTCACGATTCATACCGCCCTCACTGACGAGACTCAAGGTATGATTGGCCCACAGCAACTTGCTTTGATGAAGCCGCAAGCAATTATTGTTAACTGTGCGCGCGGTGGTATCATTAACGAGACGGCGCTGATTGACGCCCTCAACAGTGGCCAACTGGCCGGAGCAGCTCTGGATGTATTTGAGGGTGGCGACCACCCCAATCCCGAACTGATAGCCCTGGAAAACGTTGTGGCCACCCCTCACCTGGGTGCTTCCACCAGTGAAGCGCAGGTCAGCGTGGCGGTAGATGCCGCCCGCCAGGTGGTTGACGTCCTCAGCGGCCGGCCACCACGTTGGCCAGTTAATATGCCCACACTGTCTGAGGAAGTAGCAGTCGTCGCCGAACGGTATTCACCTCTTGTTGATAGCCTGGCTCGTCTCCAGCGGACCTTGGTCAGCCAGCCGGTGGCTTCCATCACCATAGCTGGAAGCGGCGAGCTGACCGCTGAGAGCCTGCAGCTACTGAGCCGCTATTTCGTAGCTGGGCTGCTTGAGCCGATAGTTGAGGAGTCCGTCAACTATGTTAACGCCTTCAATGTCGCCGGCCAGCGCGGTATCGAAATCGTACAAAGCAGGATCGGCAACGGTGGGGAGTATGTAAGTCTGTTAGAGACGACAGTACAAACCGACGGTGGCAAATCGGTGGTCGGGGGGACCTTGACCGAAAACGGGCAAGCCCGCATTGTCTCGGTGGCCGGATTTGAGACCGACCTCGTGCCGACGGGCGTTGTACTGTTTATCTGGAATAACCAGCCCGGCGTGCCTGGGTTTGTCGGCCAACTGGGCACACTGCTGGGCAAAGCTGAAGTATCAATTACCGGGTTGCAGGTAGCTCGCGGCCAGATTGCGGGTGAGGGGCTGATGATCTGTCAAGTCGACCAGCACCTTGGACCAGAGCTACTGACCCAGGTCGGCAGTTTGCCTGGCTGTACACGAATTGAACTGGTTAAGTTTGACTGATACCAAGCAGATTGGACCCCAAGCAGATGCGTATACTGATAACAAATGACGACGGAGTGCAAGCACCAGGGCTGTACATCCTGGTCAAAAACCTGCAACAAGTCGGGCAGGTCCGCGTGATCGCCCCTGAACGCGAACAGAGCGCGTCAGGCCACGCCGTTACTTTACACAAACCGCTGCGGCTGACTCCTACGGAGCTTCCCGGAGTGGATGGCGAAGTCTTTGCCTGTAATGGTACGCCGGCTGACTGTGTGATCCTGGGTATCCTTACCGACTCTGCCCCACCGGATCTGGTAGTCGCAGGCATTAACGGGGGAGCCAACCTCGGCGAGGAGGTGCTCTATTCGGGCACAGTCTCGGCGGCTATGGAGGCGGCTATCCAGGGCATACGCAGCTTTGCTATATCCATCGCTTCCTACAACGAAGTTGATTTCGCCCCGGCGGCGCGCTTTGCCCGACGCCTGGCGATGCTGCTAAATGAACTTGATCTACCCGACAACAGTTTCCTGAACGTAAATGTCCCGCCGGTACCCGCGGAACAGATCCAGGGAATAGCCGTCACGCGGCTGGGGCACCGCGCCTATATCAACCGCATTGACCAGCGCGAGGATCCACGGGGTGAGACTTACTATTGGTTCTCCGGTGATCCTACTGAATCTGACTCTGCTCCGGGTACCGACATTGCTGCCATTGCTGAAAATAAAATATCCATCACTCCAGCCCATTTTGATCTAACTAACCACGAGATTCTGGATAATCTCAACCCGTTATTGGAGGGATTGCGTGAGTGGTGATCAGTTTCAGCCGGCTTATCGTCTGCTCAGCGCAGCCGAGCTGGCCGCCCGCCGCGACCAGGCGCTGGCCATACTGAGTGAGTGTCGCCTCTGTCCGCGAGAGTGTGGCGTGGACCGCGCTGCCGGCGAGACTGGCTTCTGTGGTAGTGGCCGCGAGGCGCTGGTTGCCAGTTACGGCAAGCACTTCGGCGAGGAGCGTCCGCTGGTTGGCTATGGCGGATCAGGGACGATCTTTTTCGCTAACTGTAACTTAGGCTGCATATTCTGCCAGAACTATGACATAAGCCATCTTGGGTATGGGCAGCCGGTTGGCCCG
>JALGTS010000103.1 GCA_029821255.1 Candidatus Zipacnadia bacterium | reverse complement strand
CAAATTAGATCTCCTTCCCGCACCGCCGCCAGAGGCCCCCCAACTGCAGCCTCTGGACAGACGTGACCGATACAAGGACCACGGGTAGCACCGGAGAAGCGCCCATCGGTGACCATAGCGACAGATTCCCCCAGGCCCATACCAACCAGCAGCGCCGCCGGTATAGAAAGCTCCCGCATCCCCGGGCCACCACGCGGCCCTTCATAGCGGATCACCAAGACATCGCCCGCCTGGACTTCGCCACTCATCAGCTTCTGGCGGACCTCTTCCTCGCTGTTGCAGACTCGAGCGGGGCCACTGCAGGTGAGCATATCCTTGGCCACTGCGCTCTGCTTTACCACGGCGCCAGCTGGCGCCAGATTGCCAAAGAGCACCGCCAAGCCGCCCTCGGTGGCCAACGGCTGGCTCAGTGGCCGGATAAGCCCGCCGCCGCAGATCGCCTCACTGGCAAGCCGTTCCTTTAGCACAGTAGTTTCCACAACAGGAACTTCCAACTCGAGCAGCGGAGCCAGGTTTGCCATCAGCGCTGGAACGCCGCCGCAGCGGTGAAAATCGGTCACATTTGCCTCACTGGCAGGCTTGAGGCGAGTCAGTAGAGGTGTGTCGCGACTTAACTGGTCAATATCTGCCAGTGACAGCCTCAGGCCCAATTCCTCACTCAGAGCCAATATATGCAGGACCATATTCGTTGAGCCGCCGGCAGCCAATCCCACCCGTAGGGCATTCTCTATGCTCTGCCTGGTCATAAAACGCCGGGCAGAGCGTCCATGCTTAACCAAAGAAACGATTTGCCGACCACTTTGACCGGCCAACTGCTGCTGTTCATCTGACAGTGCCGTCACCGTGGCACTGCCGGGCAGTGCCAGTCCCAACGCTTCGGTCAGGCAAGCCATCGTCACAGCCGTGCCCATCATATTGCAGGCACCTGGCCCCGGGCAGGCCGCGCGTTCGATCGCAGCAAGCTCCGCGTGGGTGATTTCACCAGCAGACAGCCTACCCATCGCCTCCTTCACGTCCGAGGCAACGAGCGTATCCTCGCCACTGCCCCCGGGCGGCATTATCCCGCCAGTGAGAAAAATTGTGGGCAGATCGCAGCGCGCCGCAGCCAGTAGCATCCCCGGGATGATCTTATCACACGAGGCGACCATCACCGCTCCGGCAAAAGAATGCGCCCGCAGCATTAGCTCTACCGAGGCAGCGATCGCCTCGCGCAGCGGGAGGATATAGTGCATCCCGCCCCCCTGGCAGATCCCATCACATGCCGTTGACCCATTCAGCGAGGTGGCGCAGGTGAGTGTGGCCAGGAACCGCTTCGGAGAAGGTGTTTACAACCGCGATAAGCGGCTGTCCAAAGTCCTTATCGTCCAGGCCGGTGGCCCGGTACAAAGCACGGGCGTAGGTAGATTCAAAGCTGGTCAGAGCCCCAGAGTTCACCGCAAACTCTCCTCCCCACGCTCGCTCTCATACCGAGCGCGAAGCTCAGCCAGATAACCCGGTACAGGAACATCCCACCAGCCAACAGCAGGCGTACCCGTATAGGGGAACTCCCGATTCACCATCACTTCAATCACCGCCGGGCCCTCGCTCTGCAAGGCGGCTCGTACAGCCGGCTCGATCTCGTCAGCACGGGAGATACGCTGCCCGTGACAACCGAACGATCGCGCAATTTCGGCCAGCGGAGCTGAGTACTCATCGTCGTCTTTCATAAAATCAGTGGCAAACGCCATCTGCTCGCCATAGGCGGCCATCTGCAGGTCACGAATGGATATCCAACCCTTATTGTTCAGTATGATGATAACGACCGGCAGATTGTAGCGAACCGCTGTGGATAGCTCCTGCATATGCATCATAAAGTCGCCGTCACCGACCAGACCTACTACCTGTCGGTCAGGCGCTGCCAGCTTGGCGCCCAGTGCGGCCGGCAGCGTGAAGCCCATTGTGGAAAAGCCGCCGGTCGTCAGACAAGTACGCGCCTGGTAGAACTCGAACTCCTGGATGATCTGAGCCTGGACATTTCCCGAGGAGCTGACCACAATAGCATCTCTATCCAGCAGCGGGCGGAGTCGCTGCAACACTGTTGAGATCATCACCGGGACCCTGGAGTCGTCGCGGTGACGCTCAAGCTTCTCACGCCATTCCTGCTTAAGTTGTTGAATCTCCGCAAAATACTCAGTAGAGGCATAGTCACGGGGACCTTCTGCTTGCAGGCCCTCAGCTATCTGCGCCAGAACCGCCTGGGCATCACCGACGATCCCTACGGTCACCGGATAGTTCTTGCCGATTTCTGCGGGATCCAGGTCAACATGGATGAGCTTAGTCGGCGGAATATTGAAGCTGATCCCGGGCCGGTAGGAGGAGGCTGTCTCATCAGCAAAGCGACAGCCTACTGCCAGCAGCACATCAGCCCGTCGGGTTAACTGCAGACCGCAGGAAGTACCCTTGGAGCCAGTGGCCCACGCATATAAGGGATGGTCAGCCGGAAATGCCCCGAGGCCCATCATGGTATTGACAACGGCTGCGCCGCTGGCCTCAGCGACCTCCCGCAATGCTGCCGAAGCATTAGCAGTGATCACTCCTCCGCCGACCAGTATCACCGGGCGCTTAGCTTCGGCGAGCAACTTAACAGCTTGCTCTATCTGGATCGGATCCCCCAGGGAAGCCCCCCGCGGCACATGCTGATCGGGTTCAGCCAGTTCAACATCAGCAATAGCCGCCTGCACATCCATAGGCAAATTGATAGCAGTGGGGCCGGGTCGACCCGAGCGCATATGATTGAAAGCTCGCTGCATTGCGTTAGGCAACTGCTCCACATTGGTAACCCGCCAGGCCCGCTTGACGACCGGCTCCAACGCCCGGAAATTGTCGGCTGACCAGCGCCGCTCAATCTCCTGTAAGACACCTCGTCCTGCCATATGGACGTGGGTATCACCAGTCAGCGCCAACACTGCGGTAGAATCCACATAGGCAGTGGCTAAGCCGATGACAGTGTTCAGCGCCCCAGGACCAATGGAGGTGAAGACCGCCAGCGGCTGGCCGGTAACGCGATAGTAGCCGTCGGCCATATGCACTGCCGCACTCTCGTGCATAGTCTGAATGGTGGTGATCTGGTTCTGGCGCCGCCGCAGGGCATCTGTCAACGCCAAGTTGCCGTGACCAGGGATACCAAAGATATATGGACAGCCTTCATTGATAAGATGTGCAACAATGATTTCAGCACCGGTCAATCTCATACTCATAGAATTACCTCTTCGCTACAACAGTACAGCACGATTAACCACGACCAACGAACTACTCAAACTGTGCAAATTACTAACTTTTACTGTTCTTCACCTCCGGCAACAATGCCTTCCCACTAATGTGATAATCCTTGATGGGCCGCTGAAAGATTCCAAAGACTGGTATAACTTCGTAGACGAGGTGGTCGGACACTTTTCCAGGCACCCTACGGCCAGTAGCATTGACAGGCACGGAACAAAGCCTAATTGTGAACTGATTTTAGATGGAGAGATGACGGTCTCCAAAAAGCACTATTGGACGACTGGGGACACGCAGTGCAGGGGATCCTGGGAATTGAGTTTCAACATTAGACCAATGGGACACAAAGGTATGGAGTATGCCCCGGCGAAGATTAGACGGACTGGGGAATTTGGAGCAGGCTCATCGAGCTCGACGAGAAATCCGTGCGCTCTTGCAAATCATGAGCGAATGTGTTATAATGGCATCATAACTGAGCAAGGGGCGAGGGTTTTCCTTGCTCAATTATTGTGTGTTAACCAGTGAATTGACAGCAATACAAAGCCGCATCTTACTCCTATCCAGCAGCCAGTCTTCCCTTTGGCGAGTCGCTCAAGTTATCAAAAAATTTTGGCTGCACCAAAGTACTTAGGTACTTAACTGGAGGGAGGAAGCCCCACAGCAGTAAGAAAAGCTCGACTTTTCTGCGCGTTGATCGTCACAGAATGTTCGAGGATAAATACCAATGAGCGAACTAGTCCCGGTAGTATGTCCCTTTTGTGGGGTTGGTTGTGGGATGTATCTCCAGCCACTTGGTGATGGCCTCGTAGCAACGCTTCCCAGCCGCAATGATCCAGTATCCGAAGGCCGGTTGTGTGTGCGGGGCTGGCGAGTGGGAGACCTGTTGGTCAACTCACAGCGACTGACTTCTTCCCAAGTAGAGGGTAAACCGACCTCCTGGGCCGAGGCTCTCCAGCAAGCAGGTCAACTCCTGGCGGGGATGGCAGGCAGCCGCGTAGGAATACTGGCAGCCGGTCATCTGACCAACGAGGAAGGCTTTGCGCTTAGCTATTGGGCCCGTGAGGTACTGGGCACTGGGCATATAGACAACTTTGGTAGACTGATTGATGGCCCTGCATTGTGGGGACTACAATACAGCCTTGGTCAGCCCTATCGGTGCCCACGACTGAATACACTGTCCAGCTACGATCTGCTGATCTGCTTGAATTCGAATCTGCGCGAGTTGAATGATGAAGCGGGGGCCTGGGTGCACAGGGCTCGCGCAGCCGGATCCAAGCTAATCGTTATTGATGCAATAGATGACGGCTTGGGCCAGGATGGACAGCTCTACATCCAGCATCGCCCCGGTGCCCAAGTCGCAGTGTTAAAGAGTTTGTCCACGTTACTTGCCAGTCGTGCCAAATCTCCCTCCTTGCCAGATATTGCCGAACTGGGACCTGCTGAATTAGCTGACCAACTGGGCGAGACCGCTGACTTGATAGCAGCAGCCAACCGCATCGCTATTGTCTTCTCAACCCGTGCTGTACCTACTCCGGAGTTGGCAGTAGTAGCTGGGCAAATAGCTAAACAGATTAATGAGGCTGCTGACCAGCAGGCTGACGTCTTCGCAGTTGCGGGAACTCCTAATTCACTGGGACTTATCCATATGGGCCTGCTCCCCGGACAGTCTGGCGCGGGTAGTGAAGGATTAGGTCTTGGTGAGATGCTGGCGCCAGAACAACAGGATCTGGATGGATTGATTGTTGTTGACGAAGATTTGTCCGGATGGTTAGGGGAAGAGCAACTAGCCGCCCTGAAAAAAAAGCTATCAGCGTTGATAGTGGTAGACAGCCTGAGCACCCCTACCACTCAGATAGCCGATGTGGCATTACCGGTGGCCGGGTTCGGCGAAAGGGAAGGCAGCTATACGCAACTGACAGGCGAGGTGTGTTGGTCGGAGGCAGCGGTGTCACCAGTTGGCGAAGGTCGTCCGCTGCCCGTAATACTCGCAGAGCTTGCTGAGAGGCTGGACGGTACAGCAGGTCCGACGCAGATTGAGGCCATCTGGCAGCAGATTACCCAAGAGATTAGCGGATATGAGCAGGTTCAGCTTGCGGCGCTGCGCCGCGAGGGGCGGTTGGGCTTGGGCTCGACGGCACCGCTGCCCCAATCTAATGAAGTTGACTTGGATTATCAGCTCCAGACTGGCCAGGCTACTGAAGAGGGCTATACCCTCGTCAGCCGCTACGATAAGAATTGGTGGATACTGGATGGGCGCATACCGGCAATACCGGCACTATATCGTGAGGCGCGTGACCGCCGGGCTGGTTATGCCCTGATGAATCCGGCAGATATGGAGGAGGCACAGATTCGGTCGGGACGACCTGCATCCATCCAGACTGCACAGGGCAGCGAGGAATTGACGATTCACGAGCATCCCGGCGTCCCTGCCGGATATATAATGCTGCCCGCGCACCAAATGGAGGTTAGCCGGCGGCTGATGGGAGCAGGCCGGTATGATAGAGAAAGCAGCGGTGTTCGTCAGGCTCTCGTTTCTGCAGAGCTAAAGAAGGGTTAGTTGGTACTATGAATAATGGTGAAAGATATGTTTTGCCCGCTGGGAGACTAAAGCAAGCTCTGGAGGCGCTGCTGGAGCTTCCGGAACAGATTATTGCACCTGTCCAAGCACCACGAGGCGATGTTCACTTTGAATCGGTACAGAGTGTTGACCAGATACAGATTGACTACGGCAATACGTTGGTCTCACCAATTGAGTATCTGTTACCCAGCCAGGAAGTTATGTTTAAGTATCGGCGGAATCCGGAGAGCAAGCCCGAGTTTACACCGCCAGCACCTCCGCCCGACCGCATTATCTTCGGTATTCGCCCTTGCGATGTTGCCGCCATTGAGTATGGTGACCACTTTTATTTGGAGCGCGAGCCGGCAGATACCCTTTATGCCGCTCGCCGCCAGGCAATTACTCTGATTGTCTTGGCCTGTGCTGAACCAGCGAACGAGACTTGCTTCTGCTCGTGCTGCGAGGGCGGCGGGCCGGTCAGCGAATCAGGCTTTGATGTCCAGCTAACACCGCTGGGGGACCAATA
>JALGTS010000102.1 GCA_029821255.1 Candidatus Zipacnadia bacterium | reverse complement strand
AGGTTGTAACCTTTGAAAGTTCCAGTTCCATCCCGGTCGGCAACTTGGCCAGAGCGGTGGATGAGCGGCTGCCGGTGGCGGTTGGGGTAGTAGATGCGCGCGAGGTTGAGTTGGAGTTTGATGCACGCCGCAACGCCCGGCGCAAGCTGTACTGCTATCAGATTCTCAATCGCCGGGCCAGCTCACCATTCTTAGGGCGCTATGCCTGGCATGTCACTGATCCATTGGATGTGGAGGCGATGGGCGAAGCTGCCCAGGCCTTGCTGGGCCGGCATGACTTTAGTGCTTTTTGTGCCTCAGGCGGTTCGGCGACGGATATGGTGCGTACCATTGACCGCCTTGAGGTTTGCCGGGAAGGTGATATAGTGAGGGTGTACCTGCAGGCAGACGGCTTTCTGTATAAGATGGCCCGTATCATAGTTGGAACACTGTGCGAAGTTGGACGGGGGCGTTGGCGTTCGCCAGTAGTAGCTGAGATTCTGGCCAGTCGGGATCGTGGACAGGCCGGGCCAACCGCACCGGGCTACGGTCTGTGGCTGGTCAAAGTGTCCTACGAATAGACATACTGGGGTGAGCCCGACTATAATCGTTGGCTTGCTTCTATGAGTGATTGAGTCACGAAAGGGCATTGTAACATGGGCAACTTGAAGACGAAAACAATGAAACAGAACGAAGTGGAACGGAAGTGGTGGATAGTCAGTGCTGCTGGACAGCCGTTGGGGCGACTGGCCTCCCGTGTTGCCCGCATTCTTATGGGCAAGCATAAGCCGGAATACACGCAACATATTGATAGTGGCGATTTTGTGATTGTCACCGATGCTGAGAAGATAGTGTTGACTGGCAATAAGCTGGCGGATAAGAAGTACTACCGCCACTCGCAGTATCCCGGAGGTTTGAAGGTAGAGACGGCTGAGGAACTTATGGAGCGCGCCCCGGTTGAGATAATACGCCGAGCGGTCTTGGGTATGCTGCCCCACAGTCGGCTGGGACGGAAGATGGGCAAGAAGCTGAAAGTCTATGTGGGCAGCGAGCATCCCCACCAGGCGCAGCAACCGCAGCCATTGCCGCTTGAAGAGATTCAATACTAATTTTCATTTCTTGTTATAGAATCAAGGAGGCAGGCAAGATTGGCCGAAGCACAAGTTGGATATGGAACAGGCAAGCGTAAGGATGCCGTTGCCAAGGTGCGACTGCGCTCGGGGAGTGGCAAGATTACGGTCAACAACAAGCCCGTAGAGGAGTATTTGAACCGCTACTCGCTGCTCCAGATGGTGCGGGAGCCTTTTGAGGTCACCGATACTGTTGGGCAGTACGACGTAGAAGCGGAGGTGCTGGGGGGAGGGATCGCCGGTCAGGCGGGTGCGCTGCGCCACGGGATTGCTATGGCTCTGGTTGATAGCAGTGAGGAATTCCGCACTGTCCTCAGTCAGAAGGGCCTGCTTACCCGTGATGCGCGCGTCAAGGAGCGCAAGCATGCCGGGTTCCGTAAAGCGCGTCGTGCCAAGCAATTCTCCAAGCGTTAAGCTTGGGCACTACCGCTATTGCTGCGGCGTTCTTTATGGTGTCATCGGCGTAGGATGACACCATGTCGTAGTCATAGTCATAGACTGGGAGAGCCGCCGGAGGGAAATCGGCAGCTTTCTGTTTGGTTAGGCGTGGTAATACAGTCTGGCTGAGCGAGTGATGGGCTGTGAACCGGCTTTCTGACTGCGCAATTGGCCGTCTGTTGTTGATAGTCTGCCTACTGGCGGGTGCAAACATAGCACAAGCCAGTGAGCATAGCCAGCGATACCGCGATCTGGTCGGCTGGCTTAGCCCATCTGGTAGGTATAGTCCTCGCATTGATGAGGCCAGCGGTTTGGTGTTGGATGAGGGTGGCCGGCCCAGCGTAGCGACAGAAAGCCCGGGCTATGTTCTGGCGGCTTATGAGAGCAATGGCAATATTGAGCAAGCCCAGCAAGTGCTTAGAGCGATTCTGGCAGCCCAGGACACCCGGTTAGGGTCAGCGACGGAGGGTCAGTTTTCGTGGTTGGGCGGTGAAGGACAAGCTCCCAGCCTACAAGCAACTTATTTTGCCAGCCCCGTACTCGCTCAGGTTTACATTAAGCATGCCCAGAAGCTTTCACCGCAACTGCAAGAGCAGTTGCGCAGTGCGCTGCAGTTAGCACTTGCGGCGGTGCGCGGTAAGCCGGCTCCCTCCGAAGACGATGTCACGATGCTGCTGCGGGCCGCGAGCCTGGCAATGTTGGGTCGGGCACTGGGCGCTGATGAGTTGGTTGCCGAAAGCCTAAGACAGGTATCTAATTGGCTGAATGAGACCCTTGATAAAGGCCTTGGGGATGGGCACAGCCCCGGCTCGGATAGCTACCGACTGGCAGCGCTGAAATGGATATGGGAGGCGGCTGGTGTTAAAAAGCACAACCGCCAGCTTCAGGACGCGCTGATGCTAATGTATTACGATCTGGCTTGCCGCATCCAGCCGAAGTCGGGTGCATTGGCTGGGGCAGCGCTGTATGCCAAGCCAGCCGACTATCTCAATGGTGGGCAGTACAGCCGCTACCTCATCTACGCCGACCTGGGCGGCCCTCCACCCCAGACAGTGACCCCCTTTGCTATGTTTTTTGTGGCTTCTGACTATGCGCCATCCGCTGACCTGCTGGCAGTGGCTCGCCGACAACTGCCATCGCAAGTCTCTACCGAGGCGCGCAATGGGGCATATATTGTCCGCACAGACACATATATGCATGACCTCTTCAGCCTGGGTACTATGACCGGCCAGCCCAGCGAGACGAGTATACCGCTACTGATGACGTTTGCTCAGGTGCGGCAGCGGCCCACTGCCTATTTTTTTGCAGCTCCGCAGCCCAGCCATGTCAGCAGTATGCAGGTTGGAAATGTGGGTATGATCACGGTTGACTTCGACGCGATCGGGCGGGGTAGCCGGTTGACCGCCTGGTTACGGGGAGTGTTAGGCCCACGTACACAGATAGAGCGAGTGATTGTGGGCCCGGGCGAATGGAACGGACTTCCGGCGGCGATAGCAGAGATGAGCACGGTGGCAATACAGCGGGCGGGGTGCTATGTGGGAATACGGGTTTTGCGGGCGGGACCAGCAGAGAGTAAGGCTGTTGTGTCAGGGCCGAAACCAGCAGTTCTGGAATGGACTGGCTCGGGCGATGCCGCCGAATTGCAGTTGACGATCTATGCTCGTAAGCGCAACTACCGCCTACGGCAACCACTGGATAATCTCCGGGCCGGGGTGGTGGTGAAAGTAGTGCCGGCTGACAGTTTTGAGTCGTTAGCGGCCTTTGCTGCTGACTTTGCACGGGTGCGGCTACGGCAGAGTATTGAGCGCACCAAGGAACTGCTGCCTGAGCCTACTGATCCATTCAAGGCTGTCCTAACTGAACACAAACCCAAAAGCAAATCCGAGCTTGAGTACAAGTATATGCTGCTGCACACAATAAGCTACCAGGACAATGAGGTCTCCTGGCAAGTTCAGGAGGATATGCTCAATGAGGGGATTACACTGCGCTCGGTAAATGGGGAGCCAGTGGCCTCGGCCGGACCCTGGAAGATTGGTGAGCGAGTGCTGCCCTGGCGAGGCCAAGGACTGGATGAATTCTTGACAATTGCTCCCTAACCGGCTATACTCCACTGTATGTTTTGAGGCCCGTGCCTGGTATGGCAGAACCCGAATGAGGGCGACTGTAGCTGTGAGCACCAGGATGTTGACCTGTGCCTGACCCCGCTGCGAGGACTGTGGCAGCAGTAGCACGCAGTGGATATCTGTTTAGTAAACTTACTTCTGCGTGGGAAGATGCCCACGCAGTTTAGTTGATAGATGGAGTTGACACGATATGGCCGTGCCAAAGAGAAGAACTTCCAGATCGCGGCGCAACAAACGCCGGACGCACCAAGGCTTGCACATACCGGCGTTGGTAGAGTGTTCCAATTGCGGTGCAATGATTCGTCCTCACAATGCTTGTCACAAGTGTGGCTACTACCAGGGTGAGAAGGTAGATCACACCGTTGAACTGAAGCAGGAGCGTCGCTAAGCAGGTTATGTAGCGACCGTTTGGGAGGGCTTATGGTTATTGCTGTTGATGCTATGGGCGGAGACTTCGCTCCGCAGGCGGTAGTTGAGGGGGTATTGTCCGGTGCCGCGCGGTTGCCGGCGCAAATTGCTCTGGTAGGGCGGCCTGCCGAGATTGAACAATGCCTGGCTACCTCAACCCAGTGGCCTGATAACCTGCAGATTGTAACGGCCAATGATGTTATTGAGATGGCGGCTGATCCAACGCGGGTGTTGCGGCGTCCGGAGGCCTCTATGGCCGTGGCAGTAGATATGGTGCGGGATGGGCAAGCTCAGGCCGTGATTTCTGCCGGCAACTCCGGAGCATTGCTGACTCTGGCTCACACTCGTTTGGGTGTTATTCCGGGGGTGCGTCGTCCAGGCATTGCGGCGCCTTTGCTATCCCGGCGTGGGCCAACTGTGCTTATTGATGCGGGGGCCAACGTGGATTGCCAGCCGCTGCATCTTGCCCAGTTTGGTTTGATGGGTAGCGTTTATGCTGAACATGTGTTCAGTATTGAAAATCCCCGTGTGGGGTTGCTGAACATCGGCGCAGAGCGTTCCAAAGGTAACAGCTTGACTGCCCAGGCCTTTGATCTGCTCGCTGATATGCCTATTAACTTTATTGGTAATATTGAGGCGGATGGTTTCTTCGCTGGCCAAGCTGATGTGGCGGTGGCGGACGGCTTTGTGGGGAATATCGCCCTCAAAACCGCTGAGGCTATGGCCCAGTTTCTGATGGGAGATATATGTAGTTGCTTGGATGATGGCTTGGGCGGGAGGCTTGCGCGGTTGTTGTTGGGCAGCAGATTAGGTAGTTTGCGCGAGCGCTACGACTATGCCACCTACGGCGGCGCGTTACTGCTGGGTGTCCGTGGGGTTACAGTTGTCAGTCATGGGCGTTCGGATCCCCGAGCCATTGCTAGCGCGATTGAGGTAGCATACCGCGCCGTTGAAGGCGGGGTTGTCAAACACCTTGCGCAAGCCTGTAGGCAATTGGTGTCTGAAGTGGACTGAGTAGGCTCCGCCCAATCGCCGATATTCAATCCTCCCGT